>JBBAVO010000019.1:18152-23683 GCA_040397635.1 Pirellulales bacterium | reverse complement strand
AGCTGCGTGCCAGTGTCAGCCTGGGCGGAGTGACTGGCCGGCATTCGAGCCCGCAGCGCAAGCAAGGGCATGCGAGTGGCCTGAGGGGCTGGGTCGCGGATCCCTCTCGCTTGCGCTTCGGGCTTGGATGGGTGGGCGGGTTGCCCGTGCCCCACGAGCCGGCGTTGCTGACCAGCGCAGGCAGGATGCCGAAGCGCAGTCAGCATCGAGTGAGCGGAGGCAGGATGCCGGAGCGAACGTCCGGCGACGGGGCACGGGCAACCCGCCCGGTCAGATCTTGTAGTTGTCGCGGCCCGTGTCGGGCTTCACGCCCTCGGGCGTCTCGTCGCTCGCGATGTCGAACCACTCGGGCTTGAAGTGAATCCGAGCCTGCGTCTCGGGGTTCGCCAGTGCGATGTTGCTCACGAGCGCGATCACCGCATCGGCGATCGCCACCTCGGGCTTGCAACGCGGCTGGTTCTCCGGCGACGGATTGCGGATGCACCAGGCCCAGTGCTCCATCTCCTCGGTGTAGCCGCGGGATGGGGGAGCCCCATCGCCGGCCACCTTGCCGCCGGCTGCCGGCCCGCCGCCACCACCACCGCTCTCCGTGGTGTCGAGCGCGGCCGAGCCGTCCTTCTTCTTGGCGACCGTCACGCGGGTGTCCTTCGCCGAGCCCTTGTAGAGCATCACGTCCTGCTCGCGTTCGAGCACGAGCGTGCCCTTCGTGCCCATCACCACCTCGCCGTAATCGCCAAAACCGTTGCCGTTGATCGACGAATAGGTGACGACGATCTTCTTGTTCTTGTCTTCTTCGTAGCCAGGGGCCGGATACTCATACATGCAGTAGACGTGGTCATCGACCTCGCGATCGGCCGGGAAAATGCTGCGGTTGCCGACGGCCGTGACCGTGAGCGGCTTCACCTTCTTCCCTTCGCCATGCATCGCCGAGACGAAGATGCCAGCCGCGTCGAGCTGGTGGCTGCCGAGCTCCGCCATCAGGCCGCCGCCGGTGCGGTTCCAGAGCCGCCAGCGGATGAGTTCCTGGAGAGGCGATCGCGCCTCGCCGTCGCCGAGCGTCATCGGGGTATAGCCATACTTCGCGGCATCGACCAGCGAGTCGGAGATCTGCGCCTCGAGCTGCGCGATCCGCTTGGTCAGCTGCACGATATCCGCAGGCTTGGCCGTCTCGAGGTCCTTCTTCCAGCCGACCAGTTTCTTGGCGAGCGACTCGTCGTCGGGCATCGGCGGCTTCCAGCTGTCGTTGCCGGGCAGATTCCCACGGTGCCACTGCGCCCGGATCGAATGCAGCTGCCCGAGGAGCCCGGCCCTGCCGATCGTGTGAACGGCGTTGTCGTAGAGCACGCTGTAGTGCCGCTGGTGGCCGGTGGCGAGGATCTTGCCCGTCTCCCGCGAGACGCGGCTCATCTCCTTGCATTCATGGATCGAGTGGCCCATCAGTTTCTCGGTGAGCACGTGCTTGCCGGCCCGCATCGCCTTGATCGCCGCCTCGGCATGGAGATGGAGGGGCAGGGCGATGACCACGGCCTCGATATCGTCGTCGGCCAGCAGGTCTTCGTAGGCGCCATAGACCTTCACCTGCTTGCGGGCCTCGTCCTCGCTCGACCACTTGTACTTCGCCATCAGGCCAGGGCGGGCGGTATAGGCACTGGGGCTGGAGACGTCGCCGTGGAACGCGCGGAAGACGTTGTAGGGGCGGATGTCGGCGATTGCGACGACGTTGAGATAATCGGGATTGTGGGCGCCCAGGAGCACGCTGCCCTCGTCGCCCGTGCCGAGAACGCCGACACGGAGCGGGTCACCAACGCTCTTGCCGTAGCCGAAGTAGATCGATCCCAGGCCCGCCCCCGTGGCGAGTCCCGCGGCGAGCGTGCCGGTGAGAAAATCCCGCCGCGTGATGTTGATCGCGTCGGAGAAATTCTCCTTACCGATCGTTTTCTGGTCTTCCGTCAGGTTCATCGCGTCACCTTCCAAAACAGGGGATCAATCAACAGGGGATGAGTCGCGCAACAGGGGATTACTCGCGGGATCCCGCCCGGCAGCAGCCGGTGAGGGGACAGAGATTTCCAAGCCATTTTCCCAAGAAAAAGTCGAGGCCGCTCCAGCCGCCGGTCGGCAGGCTGGCGATCGCGAGCAGGGCGGCAATTTCCACCCATTGGTTATACGTGGCCTGGGCACCAGGCACCCAGAACGGCTGCGAAGCGACAACGCTGGCCAGGAAGCAGACGCCACCCATGGCGTTGAACTTCACAAGGACGCCCAGCACCAAACAGGCCCCGATCGTGACGAGCGACCAGCTCACGAACCGGTCTGCCTGCCAGAGCCGCGTCGGCGTGATACCTCCGGAGAGCCGTTGTCGTTCGGCACCCGTCCGCGGTTCGTCCCAGTTCGACTCCAGCTTGGCGCCGATCGCCGCAGCGTCGCGCATCCATTCGGCCTGCTGGGCGGCCAGTGCCCGCCGACCCTTGGCGATCAGCTCGCGAATGAAGGGCACGCGGGCGGCTTCCGGCGAGCTTTCCATTTCCCAACGCCGGGCGAGTTCAGACCGGTACTCCCCGAGGAGGAGCATCTTGTCGGCGGCATACGCATCGAGTTCGTCCTTGGCGGCTTCAAGGGACCGCTTGGCTTCGGCCATCGAGGCCTCATCCAGCGGAACGAGCTTCTGCCGCTCCTCGAGCCGCCGCTGCCAGGTTGCCACGACACTCTCTTTCCAGGCACCGAGGGCGTCGTCAAGGGACCGTGTATCGATGGTGCCCAGCGTCCCCGACCAGTTACCCGTCTGGGGCAGTTCGGACTGGTAGAAATCGGCGAGCGGGCCGACGGCCGCCTTGCGGAACCCGGCACTCGACCAATCTGGATCCCGCAGATGGCTCAGGCCCTCCAGGAAAAAATGCATCCCGACGACGATCCTCAGGAAGGCGAGGGCCGCGACGGCCAGCAGCGTAGAACGCATGGAAGTCATCCGGGAAGACACTGTGGACGTCGAGGCAAGGGGGCGAACGGCATGCTTGGATTCGCCACGTGCAGCCGGCGACCGGCGCTACCCCGCGGAAACGCCCGACCTCTGACTATCGGCATGCGCGAACGAATCGTTTCGTCCGCCTGCCGATATTGAACCACGAAAACCGGTCTGGGCAAGCCGCGGGCTCGCCGCTGCCCCCCGTTTTCCATTCCTCGACTTGCCAATTTCAGCCCTTTCGGGTGAAAACCGTGGGCATGCGCATCGTCCTCTGCTATCCCGTCGAGCCCCACCACGTCGCCCAGATTCAGGCGGTGGCCCCGCACGCCGAACTGGTTGACGCCGGCCAGGAGCGGGTAGCGGCCGAACTGCCCGCCGCCGACATCTTCTGCGGCCACCCCAAGGTGCCGGTCCCCTGGGAGGCCGTCGTTGCTGGTGGCCGGCTCCGCTGGATCCAGTCGTCGGCTGCCGGGCTCGACCACTGTCTGGTGCCGGCGGTGGTCGGTTCCGACATCATTGTCACCAGCGCCTCCGGAGTGCTCGCCGACCAGGTCGCCGAGCATGGCCTCGGACTGGCGATCGCCTGCACCCGGCGGCTTCCCCTCTTCATGACGCAGCAACAGCGGCAGGAGTTTGTCCGACGCCCCACCCGCGACCTCACCGACGCGACGGTCGGCATCGTGGGATTGGGGGGTGTAGGCCGGCGGCTGGTGGAGGTGCTTGCGCCCTTCCGCGTCAGGATTGTCGCCACCGATTACTTCCCGGTCCGCAAGCCGGCCGCCGTGGAACGCCTCGGCGGGCCTGAAACGCTTCCCTCCGTGCTGGAGGAGGCCGACATCCTCTTTCTCTGCGCGCCGCTCACTCCCCAGACCCGCGGCATGATCGATGCCGCCGCGATCGCACAGATGAAACGCGGCGCGATCCTCGTCAATATGGCCCGCGGCAGACTGGTCGACGAAAACGCGTTGGTGGACGCCCTCGAGAGCGGCCACCTCGACTCCGCCGCCGTCGATGTCACGCCCGTCGAACCGCCGCCGCCGGAAAGCCGCCTCTGGCGTGCCCCCAGACTTCTGATCACGCCACACGTCGCCGGCCAATCGGCCCGCCGAATTGATGCGATGACCGATTTTTTCTGCGACAATCTTCGCAGGTATTTGGCTGGCGGAAGTCTGCGGAATCTGGTTGACAAGCGGCTTGGCTTTCCCGAGCCAGTTGGTCTCCCCGAACCACCCAACGCTGAAGCACACCACGGAACACCATGACCAGCCGGCCCGACACGATGAACACCACGATGTACCAGGAGGGCCCCCCGGCGCAGGACGGTCGGCCAACGATTTCTGTCAGCGGCGACGTGGGCAGCCGCTGCCCTGAGGAACTGCTCTCCCGCTATGGGGAAATCCTCGACGCGGGGCGACTCACCTGGACCGACTACCATGCGCTCACCCGCCGACTCGGTGCGGGAGGGCAGGGAGTGGTGTTTCTCACCGAACGGCGCGGCACCGACAATTTCAGCCTGCCGGTGGCCCTCAAGATCTTCTCGCCGGAGCGATACGAGTCGGAGGCCATCTACGACGAGGGGATGAACCGCATCGCCAAGGTGGCCTCCCGGGTCGCCCAGATCCAGCAGGACAACCTGCTCGACGTGCACAACTTCGTCGAGCAACGACGGATCCGCATCATGGAGATGGAGTGGATCGATGGCTACGACCTCTCGCGGCTGCTGGCTCCGGAACTGCTCGCCCAGACCCGGGCGAGCGTGGGCGACGACCGCTGGCGGCACTTGAACAACGTGATCGTGACGGCGGGCCCCCAGCAATCGCGGCTCAAGCCCGGCGTGGCGATCGCGATCGTCCGCGAGTGCCTGGCGGCATTGGCTGCCCTGCACCGGGAGGAGATCGTGCATGGCGACATCAAGAGTTCCAACATCATGGTGAAGCGGACGGGCAACGCGAAGATCATCGACATCGGTTCGGCCCTCGCGCTCGACGACATGCCCCCCAACCGCACCTGCACGCCGTCATATGCAGCCCCCGAGGTGCTCGAGGGCCGGGAAAACACGCCCCGTTCCGATCTGGCCAGCCTCGGCTACGTGCTCATCGAGATGCTCTCGGGCCAGCCGCCGTTCGCGGGGCTGCAGTCGTATCGCGATCTGCTCGAGGCCAAACGGTCGCTCGCCCATCGGCTCCCGCAGATCCTGCCAGCCGACGTCACCTGCAACGAACTGCTGATGAACTTCATCCGCGGCATGATCGCCTCCGACCCGGCGCGGCGGTTTCCGAGCGCCGAGGATGCCGACCTCGTGAAGGAAGGCGCCGCGAGCTTTCACCGTCAGCTGATCGTCGGCGGCCTGGCGAGCGAATATGACAACGAGATCCGCGCCTGGCTGGAACTGCTGGAGTAGGTCGCTGGATCGTCCGTGGACCGTTCCGGGACAAAGACCCTCCAGACCCTCACTCCGCAGCGGCACCCCGCAGCCAGGCTGAGAGCCGGGCCGCCATCTGCTCGAGCGGCACCATTTCGTCCACCAATCCGGCATCGCTGACCGCTTTCGGCATGCCGTAGACGACGCATC
>JBBAVO010000019.1:0-18052 GCA_040397635.1 Pirellulales bacterium | reverse complement strand
TCGTCCACCAATCCGGCATCGCTGACCGCTTTCGGCATGCCGTAGACGACGCATCCCGCGGCCGACTGCGCAAGCACCGCGCCGCCTCGTTTCTTCAGTTCACGGCATCCGTCGAGTCCGTCGCAGCCCATCCCGGTGAGCACCGCCGCCAGCACCCTCCCGTCGTAGAGCCGCCCTGCAGACTCCAGAAGATGATCGACCGAAGGCCGACAGCCACGACGCCGCGGACCGTCGTCGAGCACACACACGACCTGCTCGCCGCGACGCCCCACGCCAAGATGCCTGCCCCCCGGTGCCACGAACACCCGGCCCGGCCCGACAACCATGCCGTCGGCCGCCTCCACGACCCGCATTCGCGACATCCCGGCGAGCCGTTCGGCAAGGCTGGCCGTGAACTGGGGCGGAATGTGCTGCACGATGAAGACCGGCACCGGAAGATCGGCGGGCAAGAGTGGAATCACCGACCGCAGGGCCGCGGGGCCACCGGTGGACGCACCGATCACGATGGCATCGAAGCGAGCGGCCGCGGAGGGCCCGGGCCACCGCGTTGGCGGCGGCAGCGTCGCGGCCACAGACGGCGGCCCGATGCTCTCCCGTACGGCGGCCAACTTCTCGGTGAGTTCTCGCTGGATGATCTCCCGCGTGGCGTGCAGATCGAGGCCGGTGGGCTTGAGGACGAAGTCGAAGGCCCCCTCCATCAGGGCTGCGACCGTCGTCGGTGCTCCCTGGGCGGTGAGGCTGCTCACCATGATCGCCCGCGGCGACAGTCCGCGTTGTTTGAGTGCCCGCAGCACCTCGATCCCGTCCCGCCCCGGCATCTGCACATCGAGCGTGACCACGTCGGGCCTGACCCGCGCGATGAGGTCTACCGCCGCGTCGCCGTCCGCAGCCGTTCCGACGACCTCCACCCCCGCAATCCGGCCGAGGACCGTGAGAAGCATCTGCCTGTAGAGCCCGGAATCATCGACCACGACAACCTTGAGAACGCCTGTGAACATGGTGCGACAAGGGACCGGGTGGGCTGACGCGAGGTGGGCTTGTGCACATCGTAACGATGCTGCCGGCGAAAGGCACCTCCCCCATCCGTCAGGACCGACACAAATTTGTATCGCCCCAATTCCCAAGCTATATCTCGGAGAGTCTCCCGTCGATCCGGGCGACATCGTCTCGCGGCCCGCACGTCGCCTCCGCACAGGTATCAACGGCATGGATTCGGTCCGCCCCCCAGAGGTCAAACAGGCCGCTTCGGCCCAGTTCGTCGGCTTTGAAATTGCCGGCCAAAAGTACCTGTTTCGCATCGAGCGAATCCAGGAAATCATCACGTCCGGCAGCGTGACCCGGGTGCCCGACGTGCCCGCCTACGTCGTCGGCGTCAGCAATCTGCGTGGCACGATTATTCCTGTCATCGACCTGCGGCTCCTCTTTGGGCTGCCCGCCCGGGAGTCGGACGCCAACACCCGCACGATCGTCGTCAACGTCGGAAGTCGCACCATGGGCTGCATGGTGGACGCCGTATCGCAGGTGATTCGCATCCCCGTGGACCAGATTCACTCCGCTCCCGACTCGGTCGTGGCCGACGGGCAGCGGTCGGTCGAGGGATTCGCCCGTGCCGGCGACGATCTGTTCATTTTGCTCGACGCCACCAGCCTCCTCGATCCGGCCGGCCTCGCCGGCGTCCACCGCGCCGGCGTTCCCGGCGTCACCCCCTCCGACAAGGCTTCCTGAGATGAAGATGTCTTCCGACCGATCGCTCCGCAACCTGGTGCTCGCGGCGCTGCTGACGATGTCGCTCGTGCCGCTGGCCCTGCTGGGCCTGGCGATGTACCGCTCGGCGGCCGACTCCCTCCGCCAGCAGGCGTTCTCGCGGCTGGAGGCGGTCCGGACGATCACCGCCCAGGCGGTCGAACGGTATTTCTCGACCATGCGTGAGGAACTCCTCGTCGCCGCCAGCGGGCCGCTGCCCCGGGAGGCTCTCGCTGCGTTTCGTAAGGCCTGGCAGGAACTGCCGGCAGACCCCCCGTCGCTGACGGCAACGCGGCAGGACCTCACCGCCTACTATGCCGCCGAGTTCGCCCCGCTCTACAGCAAGAAGAATAATGGCGACGAGTTCGACGTGCGGCCCTACATCGACGCCCTCGGCGCACGCGGGTCGATGCTGCAGGACAGCTACCTGCGAGAAAACCCAAACCCGGTCGGTTCGAAACAACGGCTCGACGCCGCCGACGACGGCTCCGCCTACTCCCGCGCACACGCCACGCTGCACCCAATCTTCCGTGAGATGCTCGAACGCTATGGCGTCTATGACATCTTTCTCATCGACGCCACCTCGGGCACGATCCTCTATACGGTGTTCAAGGAGATCGATTTCGGGGCATCACTGACATCCGGTCCGCTCGCCTCGAGCAACCTGGCCAAGGCGTTCCGCGAGGCGGTCGCGATGGGCCGTCCCGGAACCATCGCCTACGGCCAGTACAGCCGCTATCTACCATCTTTGATGGCGCCGGCGAGTTTCCTCGCGACGCCGCTCCTCGACGGCGATACGGTCGTCGGCGTGCTGGCGTTCCAGGTGCCGCTCGACAAGACGAACCAGATCATCGGAGAGACGACCGGCCTGGGTGAGACGGGCGAGACCTACGCCATCGGTCCGGACCGGATGTTCCGCTCCAACTCCCGGTTCGCGAAGGATCTTGGCGTCGAATCGACGATCATCGATCCAAAGTTCAAGGTTGACACCATCCCGGTCCGCAGCGCCCTCGACGCCGGCGAGTCGGGCACAGCCCTGGGCCGCGACTACCGCCAGCAGCCCGTGCTCTCCTCGTGGACGCCGGTCACGGTCTTCAAGGGCGACGCCGCCGGCAACGGAGCGGTCCGCTGGGCGCTGATTTCTGAAATCGACGAGTCTGAGGTGATGGCCCCGGTGCTGCGACTGCGTCGGTTCGGCCTCCTTCTCTTCGGGCTGACCGCGGCCGGCATCGGGCTGTCGTCCTTCTTCATCGCCCGTCGCCTGACCCGCGATCAGGAGACCCAGCAACAGCTCTCCGAAATGGTCGGCAACACGTCGGTGCGGCTGATGCAGGCAGACACCACCGGCACGATCCGCTACATGAATCCAGCGTCAGAGAAGTCGCTGCGGCAGTTCCAGAAATTCTTGCCCCGTCCAGTCGATGAGATCGTGGGCGGTTCACTCGACATCCTTCCGGCCCCGACGCAGCTCCCCTGGAAACTGCTGGCCAATCCCGACAGCCTGCCCCGCCGCGAGCAAGTGACACTCGGGACGGAAGTGCTCGACCTCAACATCTCGGCCCTCAACGACTCGAGCGGCCGCTATATCGGCCCGCTGATCACCTGGGACGTGATCACCGACCGCGTCCGCAGCGAGGAACGGGAGAAAGAGCTGCAGAAACAGATGGCGTCCGACAAGCAGAGCCTCGAGACGAAGGTGGGCGTCCTGTCGGGTGTCTTCGGGGCGGCGGCCAAGGGTGATCTGAGCATCTCCGTCGACGCCGAAGGGGATGACGATATGGCGGCCCTCGCCGGCAACGCCGGCCGCATGCTCGGCGATCTGCGGGACGTCATCCGCCAGATCTCCGAGGCTGCTGAACAGCAGAACGACGGTGCGCGGATGATCGCCGAGAGTGCCGGCAGCCTCAGCGACGGAGCGCAGTCGCAGGCCGCCAGCGTCGAACAGATGACGGCGGCCGTGGAACAGCTGGCCTCATCGATCGCGGTGATCTCGAAGAGCGCCGTCGAATCGCGGGCCCAGGCGAGCCGCACCACACAGCTGGCACAGGCCGGCAGTCAGGCCGTCCACGATGCCATCGACTCGATGCGGACGATCCGCAGGTCGTCGGAGCAGATCAACGACATCATCCAGGTGATCAGCGAGATCGCAGCCCAGACCAACCTGCTCGCGCTCAACGCCGCCATCGAAGCGGCCCGGGCGGGAGAGCACGGACTCGGGTTTGCCGTGGTCGCCGACGAGGTGCGAAAGCTCGCCGAACGGGCCAGCGAGGCCGCCAAGGAGATCACCCAGCTGATCAACCAGTCGACCCAGCGGGTGCAGGAGGGGGCCGATCTCTCCGAGAAGGTCGGGCAGTCGCTGGCGGCGATCGTCACCGCCGTCGAGTCAACGGCAGCTGGGATCGCCAGCATCGCGGCCTCTTCGGAGTCGCAGTCGGCCAATGCCGGCGAGGTGAAACAGGCGATCCGGTCGGTGTCGCAGACCACCGAATCGAACGCCGCCGCCGCCGAGGAGATGGCCGCCAGCGCCGAGGAACTCGGCGCCCAGGCGCAGGGCCTGCGTGACCTCGTGAAGCGGTTCCGGGTATAACGCCATCCGCCGGCGTCATCGCGGCGTGCGGAGAAGGAGCTGCCGTGAACGGATTGATCTCGCTGACACCCGAACAGTTCACGATGTTCCAAAAGTTCATCTACGAACACACTGGAATCTGGACGCTCGACGGCAAGACCGCGCTCCTGAGCAACCGGATCCGGCGCCGGCTCCGCGACCGCGGGCTTGAGTCGTTCGACGACTATTACAAGCTCCTCACCGCCGGGACCGTGGCTGGCGAATTGGAGGCGTTCATCGACGCCATCACCACCAACGAGACCCACTTCTTCCGCACCAACGAGCACTTCGAATGGTTTGCGGGCCCGTTCCTCGACGATGTGATCGCGCGGGCGGCGGCCGGGCGACGGGAACGGTCGCTGCGGGTCTGGTCGGCAGCATGCAGCAGCGGGGAAGAACCGTATTCGCTCGCCATCTGCCTGGCGGAGAATGCCCCACGCCTCGCGGGCTGGACACTGCAGATCGTCGGCACCGACATCTGCGAGGCGGCCCTGCAGACGGCACGCGCCGCGACCTACGGACAGAAGGCGGTCGAGCTGGTCAGTCCGGAACGCCTCGCCCGTCACTTCATCGCCGACCGCGCCGGAGACGCGTGGCGGCTCAAGCCCACGGTTGCAGGGCTCTGCGAATTCCGCCGGCACAACCTCCTCGACCCGATGCCGGGGCCGAAATTCGATTGCATCTTCATCCGGAACGTGCTGATCTACTTCGATCGCGGCTCGAAACCGATCGCCCTGCGGCATCTTGTCAATGCGCTCAACGGCGGCGGTTTCCTCGTGGCTGGTTCGACCGACGGCGCACACGATTTTCTCGACGGGCTCGAGCGGCGCTCGAACTTCGCCTACCAGAAACCCTGAAAGATCGCCGCCATGGCAGACAGCAGCCGCCGCAACCAGGATTTTCCCGCCGATGACATGGCGGAATTCCTCAGCGTCTACATCGACGAGACGGGTGAGCAGTGCGACCAGATCGTGCAGCTGTTGCTGGCGCTCGAGTCGGAGCCCCGTGACGCCCGCCGGATCGCCGAGGCCTTCCGTCTCATCCATTCGATCAAGGGCTCGGCGGCCATGCTTGGGCTCGACAGGATCACGGGGCTCGCCCATCACCTCGAGAGCCACTTCGAGCGACTCCGGTCGGGCAGCCTGCTGCTCGATGGCCCGACGATCGAGGCGGCCCTGCGGTGCATCGACTACTTCCGGCATTGCAACGATCGGCTGCGGCAGGGGGAGAAGCTCGAGCCGGTTGACGAATTGCTCGAGGTCGTCAAGAAGCTGGGGCAGACGACACCGGCCACAGCGCCCGCTGCAGCAACGGTACCAACCTTGCCAACGGCGCCAACCTTACCAACGGCGCCGCCGACACCGACCGTTGCGCCGGCCGTTGCGCCGGCCGTAGCGTCGCCGCCGCCGACGCCAGCCGTCCCAGCGCCGCCGCCCGTGGGCAACGCGAGGGTCCGCCGGATCCGCGTTCAGTTCGCCCCTGGGCTTGCCATGGCCGACCTGAAGGCCGAATTGGTGCTCGCGCGGCTCGGCGGCCTCGGCGTCGTTGTGGAGTCCTCTCCGGAAGCGGCAGAGTTCGCCACGAGCACCGAACTGCGGACACTGGATATCGTGCTCCGCACAGCCGCCACGGGCAGCGCGATCACGATCGCCGCCGATGTCGATGGGGTCGTCGGCGTCGAGCTGGATGTCGAGCCACCGGCCGAGCCCGCCGGCCCCCCCACGCCGACGGAACCCGGCGCGGTTGTCGAGACGATGCGGGTTGGCGTCGAGCGTCTCGACGTGCTGCTCAACCTCGTCGGTGAACTGGTCGTCAGCCGGGCCCGCTTCGTGCAACTCGTCGCCGACATGGCCCCGCTCTTTCGGAAGGCAGCCGTCGGGGGCAGATCGGGCGGCACGACCCACTCCCTTCGTGAGGCCGTCGAGGCGATCGTACGATCGGCGTCAGGCCCGATCGATCGGGCCGCCGCCGCCTGTGAATCTCAACTCGAAAAGCTCGAAGAGCAGGGCAGGTTGTGGGAGGAGGGGCACCGACGGTACGCCGAACTCGTGGAGTCGGTTGATCACCTCACCCGCGTGGCCGACAGCCTGCAGCGCGGCGTTCTCAGCACGCGGATGGTGCCGGTGGGCCCGCTGCTGAACCGGTTCAAGCGGTCGGTCCGCGACATCGCCAATGAACTCGGCAAAAACGTGACGCTCGAGCTTGCGGGAGAAAAGACCGAACTCGACAAGCGGATGATCGACGAACTCGGCGACCCTCTTGTCCACCTTGTCCGCAATGCCATCGACCACGGGATCGAGCCTGCCGACGTACGGCTGCGGCGGGGCAAGCCGGAGATGGCCACGGTGCGACTCGCCGCCTCGCAGCGGGGCAACAGCGTCATCATCTCGATCAGCGACGACGGCGGCGGTATCGACCTCGAACGGGTTCGCGACCGTGCCGTCGCCCGCGGGCTCGTCTCGGCCGACCAAGCAGCCAGCCTCAGCCCCCGTGAACTGACCGACTTCATCTGGCAGCCCGGTTTCAGCACCGCGAAGGAGGTCTCCAACATCTCGGGACGGGGCGTCGGCATGGACATCGTCCGAACCAAAATCGAGGCCTTAAGTGGATCGATCGACATCGACTCGACGCTTGGCGTGGGAACGACATTTGTCATCCGTCTGCCACTGACGCTGGCCATCGCCCGGTGCATGCTCTTCCGGATGGAACAGGCAGCCGTTGCCGTGCCGGTGGAAAACGTTCGGGAGCTCGTCACCGTCACCGATGACTGCATCCTGTCGATCGGGGGCCGTAGGGTGTGCGACATCCGGGGCGAATTTCTGCCGTTGGTTGAGATGGACGAAATCTTCTCCTGGCCATCCACGGCTGCGGAGCCGGCGCCGCGTGGGGCCGTGCTCGTCATTCACTCCGGTTCGCGGGCCGTCGCCGTGTGCGTATCGAGCCTGCTCGGCACCCAAGACCTCGTGGTGAAGTCGCTCGACGAAAACTTCATGCGGATTCGCGGCCTCGGCGGGGCCAGCATCCTGGGCGATGGCGAAGTCTGCCTGCTGCTCGATGCCTCGGCAGTCGTGGACATCGTCATGCGGTCGCATGCCATGACGGAGGTGCACGCATGACGCCCGGCAACGGCCGACTGGCCGCTCTCTTCCACCGCGGTGCGGATGACGCCTCCCTGGCGTTGGCCAAGTGGCTCGGCCGGCCAGCAGCCCTCTTGGTGCAGCGGCTCGACACGCTCCCGATCGCGGAAGCCGCGGCGATCATGGGCTCCAGCGACGCGTTGATCTGCGGCTGCGCGATGCGGATCGATGGGGCGATCGGCGGCCTGCTCCTGCTCGCGTCCGACGACGACGCGGGCCTGTCTCTGGCCGACACGTTGCTTGAGCGGCCTGCGGGCACGTCCACGGGCTGGGGCGACCTCGAGCGGTCGGCCGTCATCGAGACGGCCAACATCGTCGGCTGTGCCTATCTCAACGCCATCTGCGCGGCGCTCGGTCCGGCCGGAGCCGCCGGCATCCTCCCCTCTCCACCGGTCTTTCTCCGCGACTTTCCCGAGGCGGTCATGGGAGCGGTGCTGATGGAGCAGCCGGTTCTGTCCGAGATCGTGCTGCTCGCGCGGACCGAGTTCCGCATCGACGGCACGCCGATCAACTGCAGTCTCGTCTTTCTGCCCGATGCCGCCGGTCTCGCGGCGCTCATGCCATCGGCCGTCGATCCGGGGGCCGGCACGTGACTCCGGCTGACCTTCCAACACCTCCAGGCCATCCTGGGGATTCCGTCGCCATCGGCCAGATCGGCGTCGCCCAGGGCGGCGGCGTGCTCAGGACCTTCGTCGGGTCCTGCGTGGGTCTGGTGCTCCACAATCGCCACCACGGTGCCGCCGGGCTCGCGCACGTGATGCTGCCGTCATCGAATGGCCGCGGTTCGCCGCCCGGTAAATATGCAGACACGGCCGTGGCCGAGACGCTCCGGCTCGTGCGCGAGGCAGCCGGGGAGCCGACGCTCTCGGTGACCGCAAAACTCGTGGGTGGTGCGGCGATGTTCGCCTTCCAGTCGGGCCTGCCGATCGGCGAGCAGAACGTTCTGGCGATCGAGAAGATTCTGTTGGATTTCGGCATACCGATCACCGGCCGCCTCTGCGGCGGCCGGCATGGCCGGCGGCTGTCCGTTGACGTCGTCACCGGCGTGGTGACGGTCGAGACCGCCGGGCAAGGCACGGAAATCTTGGCGTAATGGCCGCAATGACAAGGGAGACTACGATGAATTCCAACATGGTGGGGGCACGTGCCCCTCGGCTGCTGGTCGTCGATGATGCGACCATCATGCGAATGCGGATCGCCGGGATCGCCCGCGAGGCCGGGTGGGATGTCGTGGCCGAGGCCACCAACGGCCGTGAAGGCCTCGACCGCTACGGCGAACATCGGCCCGATCTCGTCACGCTCGACATCGTCATGCCGGAACTTGACGGAGTGGAGACGCTCCGCGAACTTCGGGCCGCAGACCCCAACGCACGCGTGGTGATGGTCAGCGCCGTGGACCAACGGGCCAAGCTTCGGGAGTGCTTCGCTCTGGGGGCTCTCGACTTCGTGGTCAAACCGTTCGACAAGGAGCGGTTGATCTCGCTGTTTACCAAGTATGCGGCGGTGATCCGCGACACGGCCGCCGCAGGCCAGACAGACGCGACACCCCAGCCCCATCAACCCAGGAACGGCTGACCGCGGATCTCCGTGGAGTGGGGGAATCTCAATCCCGCATTTCTGCAGGGCGGGTATCCTTGGGCCCATGGATGCACCACTGACGATCGTGATCGCCGAGGACAGCCGCCTGCAGGGGCGGATCCTCAAGACGGCCCTGGAAGCGGCCGGCTATCTGGTTCATTGGGGTGCGAACGGCACTGAGGCTCTGGCCCTGACCCGCCACCATCGACCGGTGCTCGTCGTCTCCGACGTCGAGATGCCCGAAATGGGCGGCCATGAACTCTGTCGGATTCTCAAGGCCGATGCTGACCTGCGGCACATCCCCGTGCTCATGCTCACGGCGTTGGCCGCCACGTCCGACATTCTCAAGGGACTCCGCGAAGGGGCTGCCGCCTACGTCACCAAACCCTACGATCCGCCTCACGTGCTCGAGCGGATCGACCACCTGCTCCGCCACCTGTCCGCACCGGACACGCCCGGTGAACCGCTGCCGCTGGAGTACGCCGGCGAGAAGATGCAACTCGACGTCAGCCGGCGTCAACTCTTGAACCTCCTCCTCTCCACCTACGAAAACATTCTTCGTCAGAACACGAAGCTGGAGGAGATGCACTCCAAACTCCAGGTCGCCAGCCAGCAGCTCGGAGAGAGCCTGCAGAAGACTCAGGAACTGCTCTACCGTGTATTTCCCCGCGAGATCGCCGACGAACTCGCCAGCGCAGGGCAGAGCCAGCCACGGCACTTCGACGCGGTCACGGTCCTGTTCACCGATTTCGTCGGCTTCACGCGGGTGGCCGAGACGATGGAGCCCAAACAGCTGATCAACGGTCTGGAAGAATACTTCCGGCGGTTCGACGCACTGACGGCCCGGTGCCACATGGAGAAGCTGAAGACGATCGGCGACGCCTACGTGGCAGCGGGTGGCGTTCCCGTCCAGAACGCCACCCATCCCCTCGACGCCGCGCTGCTGGCGATGGCGATCCGCGAGTGCGTGGCGGAAGCGGCGCGGGAGTGGGAGGGAACCGGCATGCCGTCGTTTGCGATCAGGATCGGCCTGCACACGGGGCCGCTCGTGGCCGGCGTGATCGGCGAACAGCGGTTCACCTACGACCTCTGGGGCGACACCGTGAACACGGCCAGCCGCATGGAGAGCGGCGGGGAGGCCGGACGGATCAATATTTCCGCGGCTACCCACAGGTTGGTGGAGCCGTTCTTCGAGTGCACGCCGCGGGGCAGCATCGCCGTGAAGAACCGCACCGCGGTCGAGATGTATTTCCTGGAACGGCTACGTCCCGAATTCAGCGCCGATCCGGCTGGTCTGACGCCCAACGCCCGGTTGCACGAAGCCCGTGAACAGCTTCGAAACGCCGCGGTCCCGCCGGCGTAGCCTCGTGACGGGCCCTCTCGCTGGCGGGCGTTCCAGCAAGCAGGCCCGCGGCGGGCTGGGCCGATCACAGATCGGGCGACACCATCACCAGCGACGACCAGCCCGTGGCGTAGGTCTCGAACCCGGGCGAGATGGCGAAGCCGGCACAATACTCGCGGCCGCAGAACTGATGCACTCCATATCCCTTCTGCCCCTGCCGGAGGCCATGAAACAGGGAGGTGTCAAACGTGTCTCGCAATGAGCCGGCTGGAAAGTCGGCCAAAACGTTTCCCTCCGAATCGACAAAACCGGCGATGGCCCGCTGCTTTTCGTGGGCCGTCAGCGGCATGCGGTCGAGGATGGTCTGGCCGAGAGCGTCCCAGTTGAACACGATGCCAAGAACCCCGAGCAGTCCCCCATGCGATTCGCCTCCGGCCCGCACGCCGCAGGAATAGACCAGCGACCGCTGGTGGTTGACGAGCGGCGAGTGATGCACCGACTGGAACCCGAACTCGTCGCCACTCCGGGTTTTCATGGCGGCCTGAAACCAGGGGGCCTGGTCCTGCATCATGCCGGTGACCGCATGCTGGGCGGGCCGACCGTTGGCCACGACCTTGCCTGTGAGATCACAGAGCACGAGATCGAAGTAGACCGTGTAAGCGTTGAGGATCACGCCCAGACGCTGGCTGGCGAAGCGGCGGTTTTCCTCGGTCGGCGCTGCCAGGGCCGCGACGACGCTGCCATCGGTGGCCCACCACCGCACGTCGCAAGAACGCTCGTAGAGATTGCGGTCCACGAGATCGATGTTCGTCAGCGCGAGGTCGGAGAGCCGTTCGCCTCGCATCTTCGTCTGCAGCACTTCGGTCACCTGCTGCATTTCGCGGATCAAGCCCCGCGACCCGCGGGCCAGTTCCTTGGCGGAGTCGCCGGTTTTTTCCGAGAGCTGCGACATCGCCTTGGCGACCACACCGAACGCCACGCCCGCGTCGCCCGCCCGCGCCGATTCGATTTCGGCGTTCAGCGCGAGAATGCGGGCCTCCCGATTGAGGCCGGCGATGTGTTCGACGGTGTCGTTGAGCAGGGTCGAAAGCTGCTGCGTCAGTTGCGCAATGTGCTCTGGGGTGGCCAGGTCGCTGGCATACGTGCTGCCAGTCGCCGTCCCGGCGGCCGCCGCGGGAGCATTCTCTGCAGAACCTGCGGAATCGCTGCTCATATTCGCACGCTGCCTGCTGAAGAATTCCGAGAAATCATCCCGGACGGCTAACCGGCGACGGCCAGGCGGCCCATTCGTGCGGCTATTCCGCCGGTCGGACAAGAAAACAGCGAGGGTGACGGGACTCGAACCCGCGGCCTCCAACGTGACAGGCTGGCGCTCTAACCAACTGAGCTACACCCCCGTGCGTGACCGATGGCCATACCATCGGTCACAACGGGCCTTCGCCGTAAGCCTCCAGTGTATCGGTTTTCCCGCCACATCAAAAGAGGCTGTTTTGCGTCAGAAAATGCCCCGGGTGGGGTCAAAGCCCTTGCGGTCCGCCATCTCGAAATCCTGTTTGGCCTGCTCCTCGAGACCCACCGCGCGGCAGGCCATGGCCCGATGGTGGAGCATCACGGCCATGCCGTGCTCGAGTCCGCGCACGCGGCAGGCGAGCTGCACCGGGTCTACCCGCCCCGCCAGCAGCCCCAGCTTGCGGCGATTCTGCTGCATGCCCGTAATGGCGAGATTGAGCTGGTCCACGGCCTCCTCATGGCGGCCCGCCAGGTGCATGAGGAAGCCCCGGGTGTCGAGCATCTCCGGTGACGATTCCTCCGTGGCCCCGATGGCCCGATCGATATCCACCAGGGCGGCTGGCAGATCGCGCCCGACCAGTCCGCGGATGTAAGCGCGGTGATTGAGAGCGTCGGGATCGCCGGGAGCCGACAGGTTGACCACCATGTCGGCGGCTGTGAGGGCCGCATCGGCGTCGTCCAGCACGACATTGACCAACGCCCTCACCCGCCACGGCTGCACGGCCGTGGGGGCGATCTCGCTGGCCCGCACGGCATCCTGAAGGCAGCCGGTGGCATCGCGTTCCTCGAGCCTGAGCATCGCCCGCATGCAGAGCAGATCGGCATCGTCGCCAAACCAGCGGACCGCACGGCTGACATCGGCCACCGCGCCCGCGATGTCGCTGCGTGCCTCACACTCAGCCGCCCGCTCGAGCGACCACTGCACGACCACCTCCCGGAGAACGGGGAGCACCTGCGGCACCACGATCGCCGGCACGACGCCACCGAAAATGACGGCGAGCAGCAGCCATCGTTTCCAGGCTCCCGGCCGCTGGCGACCGGCTGGAACAGTCGCGGCACGGCCGACGTCAAAGCCTTCATCCCGAACACCGTCGTTCCGGTCCAAGGTCGCCATCTGCGGGCCAACGCGACCGAAATCGGCCGCGTCGCGGGAGGCGGCGGGCCGCTCAAACTCCGTGGGGATCGGAAAACCGTGCCGGTCGTACCGCATCGCTTCACGCCTCGGGGGGTGCTGCACAGGGCAGGGCTCCCTGGCCAGCCTACGCTCGCGGCCGGGAGCGGCAAAACGTTCGTGTTCTCCCAATCGTAGCCAGAACCCGTCGCCGCGAACAATTGACGGGTATGACGGCCCTGGCGTAAGGTCTCACGCAGCGTTCGGATGTCCCCGGGAAGCCCAGCCATGCCGCTCTTCGAGATCGAAACCGTCGGCCACATCATCATCTCGTGGGCGGCAGACGAACAGGCGGCCGCGGCCGTCGTTGAAGAGGCCTATCCCGGCGAACGGATCGTCCGCCTGACCCGCCGGCCACGCGATACCTGGGTGATCTCGAAGTCGGCCATCGGCCTTGGGGCCGGGCCCAACGACTCCCGCATCGATCCCTGCAACACCGCCCGCGAATGTCTCTCCAAGGCACAGGGCGACAAGCTCCATGCCATTCGGCTCTACATGCAGGAGACCGGAGACGACCTCGATCGGGCCCGCCGGGTGATCGAATCGAACATGGTCATGGGCTGGTGAGCCGGCCCACGACCACCGCGATTGCCACGAGCGCAGCCACGGCCCCCAGGACCCCCGGCCTGACGGCAGGCGGCGGGGAGACCAAAGCCAGGCCAACGAGCTGGTTCGGCGTGCCGATGCCGCCGTTGTCGGCGATGGCGATCAGGCTCCGGTTGCCATCGGCCAGCACCGGCCCCAGGCACAACCCCTCCAGGTTGACGCCGAGCGAGTCTGACCAGAGGAGCTTCTTCTCGACGATGGCCTCCTTGCGGCCGGCGAGGTCGTGTTCCACTGCCGAGACATCGACAGCGGTGGCTGTGTTGACAAGGTAGATCCGGCTGGCAAACGGCGGCAGGCCAGGGACACCGCTCCGCTCAAGCGCGAGGAGCCGCCCCTTGCCCAAGGCCACAAGCGCCGCGAGCCCCGAGAGCGGCTGCCCCGCAAACACCCTGAGGAAGGCGTGTGGCGGCTCGACACGGTACGCCACCTGAAACGCTGCATCCGCGGGCTGTTCGCGACGGGAACGCAGGCCTTCGGAGGGCAAGGGCTGCTCCGCAACGGGCAGCGGCAGCCTCGTCAGCCGCACCACGGTGCCGCCCCCCACGGTGGCCGGCGGACCGTCGTTGGCGAGGGCCTCCTCGTTGGCCGTCCAGACGGAGCGGCCGTTCGGCTCGATCGCCAACGACTCCAAACCGCGATTGGGACGCCGCGTCAGCAGATTCCTGGGCAGCGGCACCGCGCCGACCATGCGGCCATCGGCAAGGGAAAATGCTCGTACGGCCGGCGTGTCCTCCTCGCAGACCAGCACGCATGATTCGCTTGCGTCCTCGCGTTCACCACCCGTGTTGGCGCGTTTCTGCTGCATGGCGTGGGCTACCGGCCCGGGGCAGGGGACGACGTCCTCGTAGTCATGCCGCTGCGAAAGCTTCACGACCCGAAGCGATTCGACAGCGATCGGCTTTCCGGACTGCGTGAGCGATAGCCGAAACGACAGCAGGTGCTCGCTGTTGTCCATCACGGCCACGTATTGGTCGTCACCCAGCCAGGCGACGCCGCTGAGGCCGGTGATCTCGACTGCGTTGCCTTCGGCATCATCGGCCCGGCTTGGAAGGGGGATCGCCCCTTGGAATACCACCGCCGGGTCGGCTTCGGCGGCGTACCCGGCCTCAAGCCAGCCCGCCGTCGCTGCGACCAGAATCAGCACCGCCCACGCACGGCAGTCCATCCCAGAGATCAGAACACTGGAGGCCAGGACGACGAGGCAGCGGCAGCGGGACAGGACCATGCAAACATCCATGCACGGTCTTGTACCACACCGGGCTTGTCACCGCTGAATGGTGCCCGCCGACTCTTCGTAGGAAGCCGTCCTCACCGCCGCCGGCGCGGAGTCGTCGGCGAGGATCGTGCGGCTGGTTCGGTAGCTGGACGTGCCGCCCGGTCGGTAGCCGGGATCGGGCCGCCGCACAGGCTGCGCCGATGGCTGGAGCAGACCAGGGGCCGCCGATGATGCGGGTGATGCGGGCGGAGAGACCGTCGCTGGGGCACCGAATGGCGCGGCCGCTGCCGGTGGCGGAAGTCCCGCTTCCGTCGGAGCGGCAGAGGAGGCCGGCGAAAATCCCGCCGCCGGCGAGAACGCTGCCGCTTCAGCCGAGCCGAATCGGCTCCCTGTGCTGGTGGGATACCGCGAACCGCCGTAGGCGGGCTGCTCAACGGGCAGGGCGGCCGCCGGGATGGCGGCCGCCGGATCGGCGGCGCGGGCATCGGCCATCCGGGGTGCGGGAGATGCGGCTGCGATCGGACTGGCTGTCGGAGCCGAGAAGTTCGAATAGCCAGTATTTGGCAGCGCGGTTTCCGCTGGCGTCGCGGTCATGCTGGGCGTGGTGGACGGAGAGATCGGAGGCAGGGGCTGGCCAGGCGGCGGGATCGAGTCGCCGGCGAGGGCAGCATAGGGTCCCACCTGCGGTGCGATCGACGTCGGCGTGGGCTGCTGGGGAATCGCCGAGGACGGCGTTGCAGCAACCGCTGTGGCCGCCGGCAACGACGGTGGCGGCGTGGTTCCATAGACCACCGGGGCCTGCTGCTGGGCAGCCTGAAACTGCTGCGCGACCGCATCGGACGGACTGGCCGTGCCGGTGATCACGTAGCCGCTGGGCGTGGACGTGGTCGGGTATTGCTTGGCCGATTCCGAGGGCTTTTTGATGTCACCACCGTAGGGTGGGGCCGAGGCGAGCGCGTCGGCATCGGCCTTCGGTGTTCCACCGAGGGTCCACCAGGAAGGCTTGGTGAACGACGTGCCTGTTTTACAGCCCACTGCCGGTACGACGCAGCCCATCAGGGCCGCGGCGAATAGGGCTGTCGTGGCCGCGTCCCGCCCGCGGCGTGGTGCCCCGATCCGGATGGCCTGGGATGTCGTCGCGGGTCCGTTCTGCGCAGTCATGCAAATGCCTCCAGCCGTGAAACGTTGCCGAAAGTATCGGTTCGCCGGCTGGGGGGGAAATAAGGATTTGCACGAAGAAATGTCAACGGCAGCAAAACAACAACAGCCCAAGCTCCCCATCGCCCCAGGCCGTAGACGACCCGGGAGGATGGGAAAGACAAGGGCTGCTGAAAATGCGTTGCTGCAGTCCTACTTCTTGACCGCTGCGAACCGCTTGCCGACGGCATCCCAGTCGATCACGTTGTAGAACGCGTTGACGTAATCGGCCCGGCGATTCTGGTAGAGCAGATAGTAGGCGTGCTCCCAGACGTCGATGCCCAGCAGCGGCGTGTTTCCCTGCATGATGGGGCTGTCCTGATTGGCTGTGCTCTCGACGAGCAACTTGCCCTGCGGATCGGCGGAGAGCCAGGCCCAGCCGCTGCCGAACCGGCCCATGGCGGCCTTCGTGAAGGTCTCCTTGAACGTATCGAATCCACCGAACACGCTCCTGACCGCCTCACCGAGATGACCGGCGGGCTCGCCGCCCTTGCCCTTGCCAATCGTCTCCCAGAACATCGAGTGGTTGGCGTGGCCACCGCCGTTGTTGCGGACGACGGTCCGAACGGCCTCAGGCACCTTGTCGAGGCTGGCGATCAGCTTTTCGATCGGCAGGTCGGCCAGATCGGCATGTCCCTCGAGGGCCTTGTTGAGGTTGGCGACGTAGGCCGCGTGGTGCTTGTCGTGGTGGATCTCCATCGTGCGGGCGTCGATGGAGGGCTCGAGGGCGTCAAAGGCGTAGGGCAGGGGGGGAAGCGTGTAGGCCATGGCGATCAATCTCCAGGTGTACGGACGATGTTCGCGGGATGGTACCGCAGAGCGGCGAGACCGGCAAATGGTTCGACGCCGACTCTGCCGACCCTGCGGAGCGTGCCTCATAATCTGCCTCTCGCGCCGGCAGTGAATCCGTCGGCTGCAATCGGTCGAATTGCCCTTCAGCGGTTCGAACCAGGTGCGGCAGGATGCCGGCCGCGGACCGCGCGGAGCCCCAATGGCCCCGCGGCCTCTTGGATGGAATCTGCCCCCATGTCACTCGCTGCCAGCCAGCGCCGGGATCAACGCCGGCGGTTGGTCGTCTCGTGGAACCGCTCCGCGGCCACGCCCTCTTCGTCCCAGCCCGAGACACGCCGCCTGGCCGACTACTCGCCGGAGGCGCTGCCGGAGCATCAGCCAAGCTTGGCCACGCTGCTGCCCGCGGGGCTCGGTGGCTTTGCCCTGACGGCGGCCTGCCTGCTCGCCTTCCTCGCCGCGGCCGTGGGTGTGGGCCTCTGGGAGGCGGTGACCGGAGGGCCTGTCTTGGGACGCAACGCCACGCGATTCGCGGCCACGCTGGCGTCAGCCCGCCGCTGCCTTGACGTGCAATCGCTCGTGTCGCTGGGCGGCTGGCTGGCACAAATCTGTCTGATCGTGGCCACCGCAACGGCTCTCATCGTGCGGCTGATGCGTCGCCACCGACGGGACGACTACCAGGGCCGCTACCGGGCCTGGGGCTGGCTGGCGGGCCTCTTCGCACTCACGGCCTGCGCGGGCCAGATGCCGCTGGGAGATCTCTTCGCCGCATTCGTCTCCGATGCAACGGGCATCTCGCTCGGTCCGGACGGTATGGGCTGGTGGGTGCTGACGGCCGGACTGCTCTACGGGGCCGTCGGGCTCTGGGGCGTCCTGCCGTTGCACGAGCGGGCCGCGACGGGCATCTGGCTGTCGCTCTGCTTTGCGGCCTGGGCCGCAGCGGCCGCCTGCGCGTGGGTCGGGCACGGCCAGGCGGTTCAGGGACAGGCGTTGCGGGCGGCCGTCGGCAACACCTGCTGGATGGCGGGCGCGGTGCTGGCGGCGATCGCGATGCTGGCAGCCGCGAGGTCAGTTCTCCGCGAGGTTCGGGGCCTGCCGGCCCGCTCGTCTGCCGGCAAGCCGGCGACGGCGGCCGATACCGCACAGAACGCACGGAAGGCGGCGGCCGTCGAGGCTGATGACGATCGAGCAGCTCCCGTTGAGGTCCGCCGCGACGAGGTCGACGATACCCGCCGACAGCGTCAGGGGCATACCGTGTTCGTCGATGCCGCTGAGGGATCTGAAGCAGACGACGATCTTGAGCAGTCCGGGCGGCATCTTTCAAAAGCGGAGCGAAAACGCCTCAGGAAGCTGTCTCGCATGAGCCAGGCCGCCTGAC
>JBBAVO010000018.1:15070-24192 GCA_040397635.1 Pirellulales bacterium | reverse complement strand
CATCGCGCCTCAGTTCGTCGATCGTCCGCGTGCCGCAGTAGCCCATGCCGGCCCGAAGGCCGCCCACGAGTTGATAGACGAACACG
This sequence comes from Pirellulales bacterium, assembly GCA_040397635.1. Taxonomy (GTDB): domain Bacteria; phylum Planctomycetota; class Planctomycetia; order Pirellulales; family UBA1268; genus CAMCQY01. The sequence continues at coordinate 24,106 of JBBAVO010000018.1, read as the reverse complement.
CTGAGTGGCCCTTTGAAGGGCACCCGACCCTCGACTCCCTCCGGCACAAGCTTGTCTGTTCCCCGGCCCGTTGACCGCTGACGATACCGCTCGCTCGACCCCTGAACCATCGCCCCAAGTGACCCCATGCCGCGATACGACTTGAACGTGCGGCCTTGATACAGCACGGTCTGGCCGGGACTCTCCGCGACTCCTGCCAGCAGCCCGCCGATCATCACGCAGCTGGCCCCGGCCGCGATCGCCTTGGTGATGTCTCCCGAGTAGCGAATGCCTCCGTCAGCGATCACCGGCACGCCGGCGGCGGCCGCCTCCGTCGCCGCCTCCCAGACCGCCGTGATCTGGGGAACGCCGACACCGGAGATGATCCGCGTAGTACAGATCGACCCGGGACCGATCCCAACTTTGATCCCATCCGCGCCAGCCTTGATTAAATCGCGACAGCCTTCCCGGGTTGCCACGTTCCCCGCCACCACCTCGATCCCCCAACGTGCCTTGATTGCCGCCACGGTTTCGATGACGTTCGTCGAATGGCCGTGCGCCGAGTCCACGATCAGCACATCGACGCCCTTGGAGATCAGGCTCGCGGCCCTGTCATAGTCGAACACGCCGACCGCGGCACCGACCCGCAGCCTTCCCTGCCTGTCTTTGCAGGCATTGGGAAACCGGTTCATCATGTCGATGTCTTTGATCGTGATCAGCCCGGTGAGCAGCCCCCGATCATCGACCAGCAGCAGCTTCTCGACCTTGTTGGCCATCAGCACCTTCTCCGCCTCGTCGAGCGTCACGGCTCCCGTGGCGGTGACGAGCCCGGAGCTCGTCATGATGTCGGAGATCGGGGTCTCGCCGCTCTCTTCGAAGCGGAGGTCGCGGCGGGTGATGATGCCGACCAGCCGACGGCCCTCCTCGGTGATCGGAACGCCCGAGATGTTGTATTGATCCATCACCTCCCGGGCCCTCGCCACGGTGGCGGTCGGGGGCAGGGTGACGGGATCCATGATGATCCCGTTGGCGCTCCGCTTGACCTTGTCCACCTCCTCGGCCTGCCGGTCGATCGAAAGATTCTTGTGGATCACCCCCAGGCCACCCTCCTGGGCCAGGGCGATCGCCATCTCGCTCTCCGTGACGGTGTCCATCGGGGAGCTGATGATCGGGATCGTGAGCCGGATGCCCCGGGTGAGCTGGGTGGCCACGTCCACCTCGGAGGGCACGACCTCGGAATGCCGGGGCACCAGCAGAACGTCATCGAAGGTGATCCCGGTGGCGACGATTTTTCCATCCATGTTGCCTGCCATGACGCGTCCTGTGTCTGGATTGAGGGGGGCGGCGGAGAGGGTGAGGGCGAATTCGGCTGGGCGGAATACGCGGGAAAGCCGCTGATTATGGGGTTCAGGTGCCCCAACCGGCAACGACCGCGATTTTTCACGGGCTGCCACGCGGGTCGCCGCGGCGCACGGCGCGGAAGCGTGTCCTAGGTTTGAGGGTCTGGCGGCCATCCGGCCCGTCAGTCACCTGATCGCCGCTTTTCCCGCACGCAGGCTGTTGCCGTCACCATGCGATTCCTCGACGACTACCTCGACACACTCCAGCCCTCCAGCCCGTCCGCGGCCCCGGTCGCCCCCAGGGCAGCCGCTCCGGAAGGCGCGATCGCCCGCCCAGACAGGGCCACGCTCGAGGCCCACCTCGCCCGTCGCCATTACGGCCCCTTCACGCTCACCGACGCCATCCGCCCCGGCTGGCAGCTCGACATCGTTCCCCGCGCCGGCTACCGCCACGATGCCTACGTCGATCCTCGCACCGGCACCCGCCTGCCGGCCCTCGTCGCCGCGATCTCCAGCGAACACCTGTTCGAGACCTTCCTGCGTCTGCTCGAGCCGCTCGGCGACACGCTCGACGTCGTTCTGGAAACGTCGCACGAACACAAGACGAACCACGAGGATTTCACCCGCGAGGGCATCGAGCGGCTGGTGCTTGAGAGCGTGCTCTGGGACTTCGAGGACATGCTGCTCGACGACGGCTGCACCGGCATCGCCGTGATGCATCCTGAACTGCAGATGGAAGTGCAACTCGACGAACACAAACTGCTGGTGGTCTACGCCCAGCAGCGGGCTCCCTTCGAGCGGATCCTGGCCGAGCAGGGGATCGAGCGAAACGACCGCATCCGGTTCATTTCGCAGGCCGAGCACCTGCACACCTCCCACACGCGGTTCGCCCGTCGCTTCGACGAGATGGTGAACCGCCTGGGCGCCGGGATGTAGGCGAATTCGCCCCGTGGCGGCGGCCACGGACATGAGACGGCTAAAACATGATCCTCGCGCGTGCCCCGAACGGTCGCGCGGGTGGGTGTTCCCGACCGGTGTTCTCCGGCTGAGCACCGGTGGGCTCGGCGAGGAATCCCGCCCATACAAGCCGTCGGCGTAAGCCGGGGGATCGGCAGCAAAGAATCCCGTCGCTCACGCTCAGGGCTTGTATGAAGCCCGGCAGCAAGGAATCCCGTCGCTCACGTCCGGTGCCTCCTGTCGGAAGGCGCGTTGCGCACTCTCGCGCCCACTTTTCAGCCGATGATCTCGCCGGCCCACAGCAGCCGCAGAAACTCGGCGACCGGCAGCACGCGACAGGGCGGATACTCAGCCTCCCGGCCACCGAGGTAGACGCCGAAGCAGCGGACTTTTCGCGGGCCAAGTTCGGCAGACAGGCGGGCTGGGCCACGGCTCGCAGCGGTTCGCCAGCCCGTCGCGGCCTTCACCTCGATTGCCGTGTAGCCCGCCGCCGTTTCGCATAGGAAATCGACTTCCACACCGTCAGGCGTCCGCCAGAAAAAGAGTGGATACCCGAGTCCACTGTATTCGAGGTAGGCGGACAGTTCGCTGTGGATGAGTGTCTCAAGCAGTGAGCCGCGTTCCTCAGGCGACGCCGGATAGGGCAGCCGCCCAGACAGCGCACGCGCCACACCGCTGTCGAAGAGATAAAACTTCGGGTGTGCGACCTGCTTCGTAGCCCGCTTCAGCTTCCAGGCCGGCAGCCACGATCCGAGCAGCGTATCAACCAGAATCTCAAACCAGTTCTGCACCGACTGCCGGCTCACGCCCGCATCTCGCGAGATGCCCGCTGCATTCGTCACCTGTGCATTCTGCCGCGCCGCCACCTCGAGAAATCGTGCAAAGCCGCCGAGATTTCGCGTGAGTGCTTCGGCCCGAATCTCCTCCTGAAGATAGGTGAGGGCATAGCTGCGCAGAAACGTCTTTGGATTATTGCCGGTGACCGCCAAGGGGAGCGATCCGTACTCAATCATGCGGTCGACATCGGCGGCTGCGGCCATCTCTGCTGACACGAGCGGGTAGAGCCGCCGCATGTCGGCGCGGCCGGCAAGCAGGTTTGTGCCCCCACGGCGGACCTTGCGGGCACTCGACCCCGACAGGACAAACCGCAGTCGCCGCAACTCGATCAGCCGGTGCACCTCGTCAAGCAAGGCCGGAACCTTTTGAATCTCGTCGATGGCAACCCAGCCCCCGGCCGGAACGTGGGCGGTTTCGCGGGCCAGCAGGCCCGGGTCGGCGGCCAGCCGGATCGACTCAGCCGCATCGAGCAGGTCGTAGCTCACGTCTGCCCGGATGGCCGTGCGAATCCACGTTGATTTCCCGGTGCCACGCGGCCCGAACAGGAAGAACGAGCGGTCGGGAGTCGGGCAGCGCCTTGTAAACATACTTGGCATTTTACCCTGAAAAACGCCACCGGCAATTCTAGCTGAAACACACGAAAGGCTGAGCTTTTCCGCACAGGCCGCCGGCGTGCAAGCTTCGTGGCGGCGAGTTTTCAACTTGCCGTGTTCCTGCCTCCCGTGGCGGCGAGTTTTTAACTTGCCGTGAGTTCTGGGCGGATGCTGCCGCCAGCCCGCCGGCTGCGGCATGCTCGGTCGCCGGCGGATTCTGCTACTGGAGGCCCGGAAACGAATCGTGAGTCGCTCGTGAGTCGCAGAATTCACCGTCGCCCCCCGTGCGTTAGATTCGGCCCCACCGGACGACTTTGCAGTGTCTTGGGGTTTCCATCTTCAGTTTGGCGGCCATGATGCCCGAATACTCGGTCAATTCCTCTCCGCCCTCCCAGCCCGACGACGGCCCCGCCGCCGCCTCGGATGACTTCGTGGCCGTGCTCCTGCGGCATCAGCGGCAGATCTACGCCTTCATCGCCACACTCCTGCCCCAGCAGATCGAACTCGACGACGTCTACCAGCAGACCTGCCTTCTCCTCTGGCAAAAGCGGGATCAGTTCGACCCGAGCCGGCCGTTTCTGCCCTGGGCCTATGCCTTCGCCCGCAACGAGGTCTTCAGCCATCTTCGCCGCGAGGACAGGGGACCGAGCCTGAGCACCGCATTGCTCGAACGGATCGCCGCCGCCCGCGAGGAATCTGATGCCACGGCAGCGGCCCGGCGGGCGGCGCTCGAAGAGTGCGTGAAGAAGCTGCCCGAGTCGCACCGGTCGCTCATTCAAGCCCGGTATGCGGGCGAGATCTCGCTCAAGGACCTTGCCGCCGCAACCGCCACGACCGCCGCCGCGTTGACGATGCGGCTGCAGCGGATCCGGCATGCCCTCATGCGGTGCGTCGAGCAGGCCCTCGCGGGCGGAGGCGGCTCATGAGCGACCGCCGCATTCGTTCCGGGCTGCCAATCCGGCCACTCGCGGCCATCCCCGCCGTCGAGTCGGAACTGTTCACGCTCATCAATCGGCTTTGCGATGCGACCGCCACGCAGGCCGATTGCAGCCGGCTCGAGTCGCTCCTCACCGATCCGGCCACGCCCGGCGCGATCGACGTCTACTGCGCCGCGATGGAGGTGCATGCATCGCTGCGGTGGCGGTGGCACACCGGCTCGGCCGGCTTTCAACTGATCGGCCAGCAACCGATCAGTCAGCAGCCGGTCGGCCAACAGCCGGTCGACCAACAGCGTCAGGCCGCACCGCCGCCGCAGGCCGGAGTGGCCTCGCGCAGAACCCCCGCGACACCCAGCCCGCCGCAGCCGAACACCCAAGGCAGGAAGCAGGCGACTGGCCCCGCTGGAGAGCGGGCGTCGGCCGACCGCGTGCTCCCTTGGTTCATGCCTGCATGGTTGACGGGTCTGGGCGGGCCGGCGGCCTGGGCGGTCGCGCTCCAGACGGCCGTACTCGCGGCCGCGATCCTCTTGGCCGTCATCGGTCAGTTCTGGCAGCCTGCCCCAAGGGCCACCTCATCGATCACCTGCGGCTCGATCGTCGGCATCAGGAATGCGCTCTGGTTCTCCCCGGGGCGGCCGCCGCAGGTTGGCGACCCGGTGATGGCCCGTACCCGGCTGGAACTCGCCTCGGGGCTCGTCGAGATCGCCTGCGATTCGGGAGCGACCGTCGTGCTGGAGGGCCCTGCGAGGTTCGAACTTTCGAGCCCACATACGGCCTCGTTGCTTCGGGGCCGGCTCACCGCCACCGTGAGCAAGGCCGGCGGCGGACCGCAGCCGGACGCGGCCGCCGCGGGTTCCCTGTTCACCGTGCAAACGCCTTCTGCCGTGGTCCGCGATCTCGGCACCCGGTTCGGCGTCGAGGTCGATACCGTCGGCAAGACCAGCGTGCACGTATTCGACGGGCTCGTCGAGTGCGTCGGCTGGGGCTTTGGCGATGCCAAGAACGCGAGACTGGCCGCAGGGCAGGGGGCCGCGGTGGATCAACGGGGGGCCGTGCGGCGGCTGGCGGAGTCGTCACCGGAGCCGTTTGCCCGGACGCTCTCCTCGGTGTCCGACATCCGCTGGGACGAGGCCCGCGCCGTCACGGTCTTCCGCGATGCGTTCTCGGGTGCCGGGCCGCTCGCCGGCACTCTTGCATCGTCCCGCGGCGGGGCAGGGGATGTCCGCTGGACCGCCCCCGCCGGCTGGCGGCTCACCGAATCAGGGCTCGCAGCAACTTCTCCAGGAAGCGCGTCGCTGCCGTTCGTGCCGCAGCCCGGCAGGGTCTATCGGCTGGCCGTCGAACTGACGGTGACCGCGGGTGACAACGACTGGGCCGCGTTCGGTTTCTCAGGCCCACCCGATCCGGCCAGTGGAATTCTTCACTCCGCATGGATGCTGCAGCGGCACTCGACCGACCTCGACCCTAACGCGGTGTTTGTCGGGGCCGACGTGGCGAGTCTGCGGTTCTCGGCGAGCGATCGCGTGACGGGGCGCCGAAGCCTTTTGATGTTCCTCGACACGACGCGGCCCCGCTGGACGGTGACATTCGCCGCCGACGGCCGACGGCTGAAGACCGACATCATGCCCGAGGGCACCCGCATCGCCTCAGTCGGGCTCGCCTGCCAAAGCGGTGCCAGGGCACTCGTCTCGTCCTTTTCACTTTCTTTTCTTGCGTCATCTCTTCCCTCATCCAAGGATCGCTAGTCATGCGGCATATAAAAAGAGCTGCGTCTTCTTTTCCACTAACTCTTCCGGCAACTCTTCCAAGAAGAGGGTTTACGCTTGTCGAATTATTGGCCGTGATCGCGATCATCGGCACGCTCGTCGGCCTGCTTCTGCCGGCGGTGCAGGCGGCACGCGAAGCGATGCGACGTTCTTCTTGCGCGAACAATATCCGCCAGATCGCGATGGCGGTTCATAACTACCACGACGCCCAGCGAGTGTTTCCATATGGACAGATCGTCCCACTGGACAGCTTCGCCTACCTCGATGGGACTTACGGCACGAGCTCTGCAACACCCTATAAGACGGATCGCCGCTGCTGGATGCTGGCGATTACCCCCTTCATCGAATTAACGGACGTCCACGATCTCGTGATGAAGGGCGTGACGCTCAACAACGCATGGCCTTTTATGACGACTGCCGGCAGTCGAAAGTACTCGACATTCATGTGCGCCTCCGATCCGTATGCCGGAAAAATCTCGATGTGGGCGGGCTCCTCGTCCCGCGGTTTCTGCGGCAACTATCTTGCCTGTGGCTCCTCGGGCTCATTCGGCCCCTCCGGCGGCGGCACCAATCTCGACGGTATCTCTTACTGCCTGTCAAAAACCAAAGCCTCCGACGTTACCGACGGCCTCTCGAAGACCGCCCTGCTTGCCGAGTGTATCGTCGTGCCCGATCCGCCGACTTCCGGCGATATGAGAGGCGGCTACTTCAACGCCAGTTACGGCAACACAATGTTCAGCACCTGGAACCCTCCCAACACCACCGTCGGTGACGGTCTTAGGTACATCGCGAATTGGCCCCCGCTTGCGCCGACTGGATCAACAGCATTCGTTCAGTACACCCGGTCGATGCACACAGATGGCGTGAATGTCGCGATGGCGGATGGTGCCGTGCGGTTCGTGACGAACTCGGTCAACGCCGCGGTCTGGACGGCCGCGGGCTCGCGCAACGGCCGCGAAAACCTCGGAGCACCCGAATGATAAGCCTTGTAAGGCTGTCCGTGCATAGGTTAAAGCAGTGGTTCCGACACAGCCCCGGCCTACAGTCCGTGGCCGCAGTGGCTCTCGTCGCAGCTGCTACTGCCACCGGATGCAGCCCGCGGGATCCGCGGGTGACGATCCAGGGCCAAGTCATGCTCGACGGTAAGCCGCTCTCGGAGGGCCAGGTTATCTTCAGGCCCGAGGACAAAGCACTCCGGGCCGAGGGCGCGGCCGTGAAGGATGGCGGCTTCAAGATCCGCGTCCACAAGGGCCCGCATCGGGTCGAGATCAACGCCCAGGTGGAGGAGAAGCGAAACGCCGGCCCGAACGCGTTGCCCGAGGCGGGCATCGTCTCCCGGCGCATCATCCCGCCCCGCTACAACGAGAAGTCCACGCTCACGTTCGACGTGCAGTCGGCGAAGGACAGGCCCGCCTTCGACCTCACGAGCGACAAGTGATCGGCACGATCAGCCGGTTTCGTCCGGCATGCCACCACCCTCTTGACACCCACTGAGGTACATAGGTACACTGCACCTCGAGTCGCCATTCAGGCTCTCATCTCCTCTCTCATCCCCATGAGCACTTCGGCATGACACACCCACGTATCGAGATAGCGCCCGACGTGATGGGCGGCAAGCCGGTCATCGAAGGCACCCGGATCACAGTCGAGTTAATCGTTCGCAAACTCAGCGAAGGAGCAACGGAGCAGGATTTGCACGACGGATACCCGGCCCTCAAGCCGGGAGACGTGCGCGCAGCACTTGCCTATGCCGCCGATATGCTCGCACACGAGACGATCCTCGTGCAGTCGGCCTAGCATGCCATGCGATTTCTTGCCGACGAAAGCTGCGATTACCTCGTCGTGAGTACCTTGCGCGATGCCGGCCACAACGTGGTTGCCGTGGTGGACGAACGTGAGCGATCGGTGGATGCCGCCGTTATCGACCAAGCCTACGCGGACGGCCGTATTTTGTTGACCGAAGACAAAGACTTCGGGTGGCACGTATTTGTAGCGCGGGCCCAGTCACCAGGGGTCATCCTGATCCGATTTCCGGCCTCTTTGCGTACGACAATGGCAAAAGCAACGCTGGCGGCCATTCAATCGCACGGCGACCGGGTTGCGACCTCATTCCTCGTGGTCCAACCCGGTGCCGTGCGTCTACAAAAACTGCCGTGAGAAGGTGGCGACTTCGTGCCTCGGATCGCGGTATTTCGGCCACCAGACTGGGCTTGAGGCGAATCGCCGGATTCACGACAGTCTGCGACCGTCCAGGCTACGGTATTTCGGGGCCGCACCACGGAAGCAGCCATGGCTCGATCGACCATCATCCTTCTCGCACAGTCATTCGCGCTGGTCGCGGTTGTCGGCGTGGCCCAGGAAATCCTGCCTGCGCCACCTTCCGTGCAGCCCAATCCCTTCACCGCGCTCCCCGCTGGAACGGTGATCGGCCCCTCCGGCCCGGTCGTGCCCGGACCACCACCTGCGCCGAAAAATGCGGCGGTCATTCCACCTCTCGACGCAGAGACCGTCTGGTCCCAGATGGTTGACGTTGCAGACGACTACTTCAAGATTGCGGCGGAGCAGCGGGTGGTGTTTTCCAATGGCGTGCCCGCCGAGGGCCGCATCGACACCTTCCCGCAGACAG
>JBBAVO010000018.1:0-14970 GCA_040397635.1 Pirellulales bacterium | reverse complement strand
CCGCCTATTCGTCGGTCACGCAGCCCCGTGAGGCGGGGGCCACGCAGCGGATGTACTTCGCGAGGATTCCTCGGGTGGCCTTGAGCGGAGGCGCCTCCCACTGGCTACGGCGACGGCGGAGTTCATCCTCCGACACCTCCACGTCGATCGAGGCGGTGTCGGCGTCGATCACGACCACGTCGCCGTCGCACACCAGCGCAATCGGCCCGCCGTCCTGCGCCTCGGGCACGACGTGCCCCACGATGAAACCGTGCGACCCGCCCGAAAACCGTCCGTCGGTGATGAGGGCCACATCGTTGCCAAGTCCCGCTCCCACCAGCGCCGACGTGGGCGTGAGCATCTCGGGCATCCCCGGCCCACCCTTCGGCCCCTCATAGCGAATGATCACGACATCGCCCCGCTGGATCGCCCCCTGCTCGAGCGCCGCCAGCATCGCCTCCTCGCTGTCGAACACGCGGGCCGGCCCACGGAATCGCGAGCCTTCCTTGCCGGTGATCTTGGCCACCGCACTGCCGGGCGCGAGGTTGCCGTGGAGGATCGTGATGTGGCCGGTTGGCTTGATCGGATGCTCCACCGGCTGAATGATCTTCTGGCCCGCGGCGAGCCCCTTGCTCGAGGCGAGATTTTCTGCCAGCGTCTTGCCGGTGACCGTCATGCAGTCGCCGTCGAGCAGGCCCTTGTCGAGCAGATACTTCATCAGGCCGCTGGTGCCGCCGATCGAGTGGAGGTCTTCCTGCACGAACTTGCCGCTCGGCTTGAGATCGGCGATGTAGGGCACCCGCCGCGACACCCGTTGGAAGTCGGCCGGGTCGAGCGGCACGTCCACCGCGCGGGCCATGGCGATCAGGTGGAGCACGGCGTTGGTCGAGCCGCCGAGTGCCATCACCGTGACGATGGCATTTTCGAAGCTGCGACGGGTCATGATGTCGCGGGGCTTGAGGTCAAGTTCCAGGAGACGACGGATCGCCGCCCCCGCCCGCTGGCACTCGTCGAGTTTGTCGGCGTTTTCCGCCGGGATCGAGGCGCTGTCGGGCAACGCCATTCCCAGGGCCTCGATCGCCGTGGCCATCGTGTTGGCGGTGTACATGCCGCCGCAGGCGCCGGCGCCGGGGCAGGACTTCCTCACGATTTCGCCACGGCGGGAGTCGTCGATCCGACCCGCGACATACTCTCCGTAGCACTGGAATGCCGACACGATGTCGAGCGCGGTGCCGTCGGCCAAGTGGCCGGGGCGGATCGTGCCACCGTAGACCATCAGGGCGGGGCGGTTGAGCCGGCCCATGGCGATCAGGCAGCCCGGCATGTTTTTGTCGCAGCCGGGAATGGCCACCAGTCCGTCATACCACTGGGCCTGCATGACCGTCTCGATCGAGTCGGCGATGACGTCGCGGGACGGCAGCGAGAAGCTCATGCCGTCGGTGCCCATCGAGATGCCGTCGCTGACGCCGATCGTGTTGAACCGCATCCCCACCATTCCGGCAGCCGCCACGCCCTCGCGGACCCGGGCCGCCAGTTTGTCGAGATGCATATTGCAGGTATTGCCCTCGTACCACATGCTGGCGATGCCAACCTGCGGCTTGTCGAGGTCGGCTGGCTGAAGGCCGGTGCCCAGAAGCATGGCCTGCGAGGCCCCCTGCGAACGAGGCTGGGTGATCCGGGAACTGTAGCGATTCAGGATGGCAGTGGCGGTCGTGGTGGGCATGGCGTTTTCCTTCGGGTTTCGTGCAGAATAGTTTCCACGGCCCCCGTTTGAAAGGTGCAGGTGAAAGGTGCTGGAACTGGTGCGTCCTGAATTCGTTTTTCTCGACATGGGCAACGTCATCGTATCGTTCGACCGTGACCGGTCCTTCCGGCAGATGGCCGAGGTCAGCGGTGGCGACCCGGAGGCCATCCGCACCAAGGTGATGGAGGGGGGGCTGCACGACCGGATCGAACGCGGTGAGCTCGACTGGCCGGAGTTTCACAGCGAGTTTTCCCGACGGACCGGCACGACCTCCGATCCCAGAGCGCTGGCCCATGCCGCCAGCGACATGTTCGCCCTCAAGATCGACATGCTGCCGGTGATCGCCGGTCTGGAGCGGACCGGCTGCGGTCTCGGCATTCTCTCCAACACCTGCGGACCGCACTGGGATCACCTGCTCGCACAGCGCTACTCCGTGCTGCCCGGCAATTTCCAGCAGATCATCCTCAGCCACGAGGTGCGGGCGACCAAGCCGGGGCCTGACATCTACCGACTGGCGGCGGAGCGGGTCGGTCTGCCCCCCGAGCGGATCTTCTTCTGCGACGACATTCCCGCGCATGTCGAGGCAGCCCGCGCCGCCGGCTGGCAGGCCGAGGTCTTCGCCTCGGCAGCTGGACTGATCGATGCGCTCGATCGCCGGGGGCTCAAGCTGGGGCTGTGAGCAGGCGGGCCAAGTCGGGCTCGTCAAAACGGCCCTCCATCACGACCGTGCCGTCGGCCGTGAGCACCGGCACGCGGAGGCCATACCGCTGCTGGAGGAGGGGATCGGCATCGACGTCGAGGATTTCCACGGCCGCTCCCTGGGCATGTGCCGCCACCATATCCTCCGCCGCCTCGCACAGATGGCAGCCGCGACGCGTATAGAGCAACATCACCATATTTCCGTTAGGATACCGGACGGATTCGGATGGGTCAGCCAGGCGACGGGCTTCCGCAGGTCTCCGGGCTCGGCCGTCCCTGCCCGGGGGCACCGTGCCCCGCCCATCCGTCCCCGTTCACCCCGACCCGACCTCCCATGTCTGATCCCGCTCCAACGCCTGCCCAGACGATGGACGAATTCCTCCGCGTCGCGAAGGCGAGCGGTCTGGTTGACTCGGACCGACTCGACGAAGCGGTTGCGGCCTGGAAGGACGGAACCGGGAAGGAGAGCACAGCCCCGGTTCCCGAGGCCTGCATTCAGGCGATCATCGACAGGGGATTGCTGACCAGCTGGCAGATGGAGCAGGTCCGCAGGGGGCGGCACAAGGGGTTTGTGCTCGGAAAGTACAAGCTCTTGCGGCTGCTCGGGGCAGGGGGGATGAGCAGCGTCTACCTCGCGGAGCATATGACCCTCCACAACAAGGTGGCGATCAAGGTGCTGCCGGTGAAGCGGGTCGACAAGACCTCCTACCTGGCAAGATTTGAGCGAGAGGCTCGGGCAACGGCTCGGCTCAACCATCCCCACATCGCCCGGGCGTTCGATCTCGACACGTCGGGGTCGATCCACTTCATCGTGATGGAATACATCGATGGCATCGACCTCTACGCCAGGGTGAAACAGGATGGGCCGCTGCCGGTTCGCGATGCCGCCGATTTCATCCGGCAGGCGGCTCTCGGCCTCCACCACGCGCACGAAGAGGGGGTCGTGCACCGCGACATCAAGCCTGCCAATCTGATGGTCGACAAACGCGGGGACGTGAAGATCCTCGATCTCGGCCTGGCTCTGGCCAACGACGAGGACGAAGATGCCGGGCTCACCAAGGCACACGACGAAAAGGTGCTGGGCACGGCCGACTACCTCTCCCCGGAGCAGGCCCGCGACAGCCATAAGGCCGACAGACGGTCCGACATCTACTCGTTGGGGTGCACGCTCTACTACCTGCTCGTGGGCAAGGCGCCGTTCGCGAAAGGCTCGCTGGCTGAACGCATCCGCGCCCACATGAACGAGCCCGCGCCGAACCTGCTCGACGCGCGGCCCGATGTGCCTGCCGCGATCGTAGAACTCTACTTCCGGATGATGGAGAAGCACCCCGACGCCCGTCAGCAAACGGCGCAGGAGGTGGCCGATTCACTTGCATCCTGGCTTGCCACGACGGTTGCAGCGACCGGCAAACCAAGTCTGGCAGTGCCACAACGCCCGTCGCTCCGCCGGTCCGCCGCCGCGGGCGCACAGCCTCGCCGCACGGGTGACTCCGACGCGCCGCGGGCCGCGACGGCACCGGCGGCCCCCGTGATTCGGAGCGGCACAGACAGCGGATCTGGCGGTGGGGCTGGGAGTGGCTCAGGCAGCAGTTCAGGCATTGGCAAAGCGTCGCAGTCGGCAGTGGACCTCCATTCGCTCGCCCTCACTCCGCCGCCATCGAGTGGATCGCGTTCAACGGGCCGGTTTCCCGCCGTGTCGCCGGCTGCTGCCGACCCGTCCAGTGGGGCCGGCGGCATTGTGATCAATACCCAGCCGACCCATCCGCTCCCCGGCGCAGGCAGAGCAGCCGTCGGCGACATTCGACGGCCGATTGCCCCAGTGCCCGCCGCGAACCGGGGCACTCCCGGGCCTGCCATCGCCCGCAGCTCGTGGCTGTCCCGACGGTATGCCGGTCTGCCACTCCTGGTCTGGCTGGCCAGCGGGTTGCTGCTGGCCGTGACGCTGCTGGTGGGCGGCTGGCTGTGGCTTGGCCGCTCGGGCCAACAAGCCCCCGAGGAAGACGTGGTGGAAGCAACGGACGTGCCCGCCGGCTCCGACGCTGCCGCTGTGGAGAAGCCGATCCCACGGGAAAAGCCCGCTGCGGTAGGCAAACTGAAGCCACAAAAGTCATCCGCCAGGCAGCCAACACAGAAAAAACCTTCGAAGCCCACTGGCGAGCCCTCGGCCCCCAGCCCGCTCGACGGCCTCGACAAGCTCGGGCCGGCCCCAAGCGACAAGGAATAAGCGACAAGGAATAAGCGACAACGAAGTCAGCCCGCTGGAGTGATCCGCCACCGGCTCGCAGCGAGTGATTCGAGGCTGGCACGATGGGTGAGGTCATAGTCGAGCGGCGTGAGCGTGACCTTCCCGGCGGCCAACGCCGTCACGTCTGACTCGTGCGGTGACGGCGGGGGCGGCGGATCGTTCGTGGCCCAGTAATACGAGCGGCCCCGGGGATCGACCCGCCGCTCGAAGGCCTCGCCGTAGCGGGAGATGCTCATCGGCACGACCCGCAGTTCCGGCGCGCCGCGGAGGGCTCGCGTCGGGATGTTGATGTTGTAGAGGCTGCCCGCCGGCGGCTGGCGGGCGAGCAGCCCGGCCAGCACCTCCGCGGCAATCTCGGCGGCACGGTCGTAGTCGGCATGTTCGTCCCACTCCAGCGACACCGCAATGCTCGTGATGCCGAAGAACGCCCCTTCGATGGCCGCGGCCACCGTGCCCGAGTAGAGCACGTTGATACCGGCGTTGAGACCACTGTTGATTCCGCTGACGACCAGGTCGGGCCGCCGTGGGCAGAACTCGGAGATGCCGAGTTTGACGGCGTCGGCCGGACTGCCATCGACGGCCCAGCCGCGGCTCCGCGGGCCGTCGAAGATCTCTTTCGCAGTGAGCGGGGTAAGAAACGTGATCGCATGCCCCACGCCGCTCTGCTCCGTCGATGGGGCGACCACGGCCACATCACCGAGCCGCCGCAGGGCCCGCTCCAGAGCCGCCAGACCGGGGGCAAAGATTCCATCGTCATTGGTGAGCAGGGTCAGCATGGGGGTAAGCAGGTGGGGTGGAAAGGGACTGGAACACCGTCGCTCCATCGCTGGCCAAAACTATAGCAGGCCCCAAAAAAAGCCGCGGATGCGGGGAGTGTTTCCAACCGCCACGGGAGCCCTATACTGGCGGGCTTTTCCGCCCCGCATTCTCGAGCCCGCCATGCCAGCGTCTCCCGTCTCCAGCACCGCGTCTCGACAATCGTCGCCCGGCACCTCCCAACAGGCGGAGCGGGTGCTGGTGCTCGACTTCGGCTCTCAATACGCCCAGCTGATCGCCCGCCGCGTCCGCGAACAGCATGTCTATTGCGAGATCGTCCGTCACGACGTCACCGCAGAACGCATCCGGGCCCTTTCTCCCAAAGGCATCATTCTCTCAGGCGGGCCGTCGAGTGTGTACGACTCTGGCGCGCCGCGATGCGATCCGGGTATCTTCCGGCTAGGCATCCCCGTGCTCGGCATCTGCTACGGCATGCAGCTGGCCTGCGACGCATTGGGCGGCCACGTGGGGCGGGCGCAGTCACGCGAATATGGCCGCGCCACCTGCGAGGTGCTCGAGGCCGACAGGCTCTTCGCCGGCGTGCCCGCCCACACCGAGGTGTGGATGAGCCACGGCGATCAGGTCGATGAGGTATCCGGCGATTTTCGGCCGCTGGCCCGCACGGGCACCTGTCCGCTGGCCGCCGTCCGGCACAACACGCTGCCGGTCTACGGCCTTCAATTCCACCCGGAGGTCACCCACACGCCCGCCGGCGGCACGATCCTGAAGAACTTCCTCACGGCGGCCTGCGGCTGCTCCGGCTCCTGGCGGCTTGAGGACTTCGCCCAGAGCGTCATCGCCGATCTGAGGCGGCGGGTCGGCAGCGATCGGGTCATCTGCGGTCTCTCCGGGGGCGTTGACTCGGCGGTGGTAGCCGCTCTTCTGTCGCGGGCGATTGGCGACCAGCTCTCCTGCATCCTGGTGGACAACGGCCTGTTGCGGAAGAATGAAGCCGCCGCGGTGATCGATGAGTTTCAGACGCATTTCAAGACCGATCTGCACGTCGTGCCGGCGGAGCAGAAATTCCTCGATGACCTGGCTGGCATCACCGAGCCGCAGGAGAAGCGAAAGCGAATCGGCAAGGCATTTATCGAGTGTTTTTCCGACGAGGCCAGCAAGATCAAAGGGGCCAAGTTTCTCGCGCAGGGCACGCTCTATCCCGACGTCATCGAGAGCGGCGCCGCCCCCGACGGGCCGGCCGCCACGATCAAGCTCCACCACAACGTGGGCGGGCTGCCGGACGATCTGGAATTCGAACTGATCGAGCCGCTGCGGGATCTTTTCAAGGACGAGGTTCGGGCCCTGGGGCTCCAACTGGGCCTGCCTGAACGGATCGTCTGGCGGCATCCGTTTCCGGGGCCCGGTCTGGCGGTGCGGTGTCTGGGGGAGGTCACGAAGCCCCGTCTCGCCACGCTCCGCGAGGCCGATGCGATCGTGCTCGAGGAAATTGAACGGGCCGGACTGATGCGGAAGATCTCGCAGGCCTTCGCCGTGCTGCTGCCGGTGCAGAGCGTGGGCGTGATGGGGGACGCCCGGACCTACGACGACGTGCTCGCCGTGCGGGCCGTCGAGACAGAAGACTTCATGACGGCCGATTGGAGCCACCTCCCCTACGAGGTGCTGGCCAGGATCTCCACGCGGGTGATCAACGAGGTGCGGGGCATCAACCGTGTGGTCTACGACATCTCGTCGAAGCCACCCGCCACGATCGAGTGGGAGTGACGGGCGAGAGACCGAATCATGCCCGCCGGCGGCGGGTTGCAAAAGGGTGCTTCGACAGCGCGTGATGCGAGTCCAACCCCACGATGTCGAGTGTGAGCCCCGCCCGCACGAAATCGCTTTGCAGCTGATGCAGTCCCTCCATCACGCTGTGATCGACGAGCTTCGTGCCTTCGAGATTGACGATGATGCTGTTCTGCTGATCGAGTCCGAGCTGGCGGAGCTGCCGGCGAAAGGGAATCCAGTTCGAAAACACCGCAGAACCCAGGGCGTCGACCTGCACCGTGCTTTCATCAAGCACGGTCACCTCGAGAAAAGGCTTGAACATCGTCCGGACAGGCAGGCCGTTGAGAAAGTGGATGACAAACTTGACTGCGATTCCGATCAGCACGCCGATGAGAAGATCTGTTGTCAGCACGCCCACGAGCGTGGACGCAAAGATCACCAACTGCTCGCGGCCGATCTTGTAGACGCTGATGAATTCCCCCGGTGACGCCAGCCGGCAGCCGGTATAGACGAGCATCGCTGCCAGGGCCGACAGCGGAATCGTGCAGACCAGCCCCGGCGCGAGGGCGACGAAGGCGAGCAGCAACAGTCCGTGCCAGAGATCGGCGAATCGCGTGCAGGCACCATTGTCGATGTTGGCTTTGCTCCGCACGATCTCCGAGATCATCGGCAGGCCTCCAATCGATGCCGCCACCACGTTGGCGATACCCACGGCGATCAGATCCTGGTCGAGCTTTGTCTTTCGTCGCCAGGGATCGACCATGTCGATCGCCTTGGCGCTGAGCAACGACTCGAGGCTTCCCACCAGCGCAAACATCACCACCCACAGCACGCCGGCGGCCCGGGTCGCTGACGCCGTGAACACGGAAAAATCGGGGGCCGTGACCGCCGCCAGGAGATTGCGGGGCACGTTCACGAGAAAAGACGGCCCCAACGGATACGCGTGGCCGGCGAAGTCGTAGGTATGTTCATGATCCAGCCCGAAGAACATCCCGAGCGGCACAGCCACGAGCAGCACGACCAACTGGCCGGGAATGCCCTTCAGCCATCGCAGACCGAGACGGCCCCGAAGAGCGGGCCACGCAAAGAGCACAAGCAGGCTCAAGGCCCCGATGCAGGCGATTTCAGGATTCAGGCCTGCGATCGTCTCCGGCAGTTCTCGGATGATCTCCATTGGCTCAACCGCCGCCTTCTCCCCGAGAGCCACCGGCAACTGTTTGAGCACGATAATCACGCCGATCGCCGCGAGCATCCCGTGCACGACGGTCGTCGGGAAGAAGTCGCCGAGCACGCCCGCCCGCAGCAGCCCGAAAAGCAACTGCACGACGCCGGCGACAAACCCGACGGCCAGCGTCATCCGGTAGGCGGTCATGTCAGCGTTCAGGTCACGGCCAGCCGTATACCCAAACGCCTGCATCGCCCCGAGCACAATCACGATCAGCCCAGCCGCCGGCCCTTTGATGGTGAGCTCGGAATTACTGATGAACGTCGTGACGAGAGCGCCGACGACGGCCGTGAAGACACCCGCGATCGGAGGAAAACCGGAAGCCAACGAGATGCCCAAACACAGCGGGAGGGCGATCAGAAAGACGAGGAATCCCGCTGTGGCATCCTGCGGCAGATACCTGACAAAACCGGCCCCGTCACCGCGAGGTACAGCCCCTTCAACGCCGGGTGGAGGGCCATGCCGTCGCCCATCATTCTGCGATTGCGCCATGCCGCACCTAGCCCTCACCCAGACGACGTCCGCGAAGCCTGAAGATTCGTCGAATCCCTGACGGAATCCCTGACGGAATCCCTGACGACCACTCACGCAGCGGGATCCGGCATGGGTACGAGTTCATACTCGCCACCGAGCCTCGACACCGTTACCATAACGTCACCGGCAACAGCGCGCCTCCGTTCCTTTCGCGACCGTAAGCGGCAGGACCTCAGTCCGCTGCCGCGGTGGACACTGCCATGCACGTTTCGATCATCGAAGATGACCCGGTCATCGCCAAGGCAGTCGCCACGGCCGTCCGCGAGGCAGGGCACCAATGCACCTGGGTCGCAGATGGCGAGGCGGCCATCCGCGACAAGACACTCATGTCGAGCGACATCGTCGTGATCGACATGATGCTGCCGAAGGCCAGCGGCCTCGATGTGCTGCGGGCCGCCCGGCAGGCTGGCGTGCGCACGCCCGTCATCATGCTCACGGCTCGCGGCGCCGTGTCCGACAAACTCGAGGGCTTCGAGGCCGGCGCCGATGACTACCTCGTCAAGCCCTTTGCAATCGATGAACTGCTGGCCCGGATCGAGGCGGTGTACCGCCGCACGGCCCACAAGCCCGCCATGGAACTCGAGGCCGGCGACCTGCACCTGAGCCTCGCCAACAAGCGGCTCGCCATGGCCGGCCGCACGATCGAACTCACGCCCACTGAGTTCAGCATCCTCGAACTGCTGATGCGGTTTCAGGGGCAGGTGGTCACGCGGAAGATGCTCTGCGAGCATGTCTGGGGCTTCGACTGGGACGGGCCAACGAACGTGATCGAGGTGCACATCAATCGGCTGCGCGGAAAGCTCGACAAGGGCCGCGACGATTCGCTCATTCGAACGATCCGGGGCCGCGGCTATGCCCTCACGTCTGCTTAAGAAGATCCCGTGGGCGACGCTCCGCGTCAGGCTCACGGTCTGGAACACGCTCGTCGTGCTTTTGATCACGCTCATGGCGTTGCTGGCCGTGAAGGTTGGAGCGCGGGCTGCTCTCTATCGTGAGGCCGATGCGGTGCTCCGCGGTGAGGTGAACGAGGTGACGATCGCGCTGCGGGACCTGTATCCGAACACCGACGCCGTCGTGGACGAACTGCGGCGCAAGGCGGTCGGCCACGAGGAACGCGGCTGGTTCACGCAACTCCTCACCGACGACGGCAAGACGATCTGGAAGAGCGATAGCTGCCCGCCGGAGGTTGTTGGTTGGCCGGTGGCACGGGACAAACTCGAGGCGCTCGTCCAGGTGGGGGGCTATAGGTTTGCCAGGCAGCGTATCACCGACCCCGCGGATGAGCCGTATCACGTCCGGATCGGCATGGCAACGGCCTTCCTCGACGACGACATCGACACGCTCACCCGGCTGCTCCTACCGGTGGCCCTCGGGCTCTCGCTCTTGACGCCGCTCGTGGGCTATTGGTTGGCGTTGCGTGCCACCAAGCCGGTGGCTGAGATCCTGCGGACAGCCGAACATCTCCGGCCCACGCGGCTGGGCGACCGGCTGGAGGTGCATGGCACCCAGGACGAGCTCGACCAGTTGTCGGTGACGATCAATCGTCTGCTTGACCAGGTGGCCGGGCACGTCGAGCGGCAGCAGCAGTTTGTGTCCGATGCGGCACACGAACTTCGCGGCCCGCTGGCCGCCATGCGGAGCTCGCTGGAGGTGGCCATCTCGCAGGAGCGTACCGCTGATGCCTACCGGGAGACGCTTGGCGAGGTGCTGGAGGAGGCCCGCCATCTGTCAAAACTCGCCAACGATCTGTTGCTCCTGGCCGAGACGGGCGACGACACGCGTGCGCGGCCCCGTGAACGGCTCGATCTCACGGCCGTCGCCCGACAGACTGTCGCGATGTTCGGCGGGGTTGCAGAGGAGCGATCGGTCGGCCTCATGCTCGAGCCCCCGAACGGTGCCGTTCAGGTGGCGGGCGATGCGTCTCAGCTCCGCCAGGTGCTCGGCAATCTGCTCGACAACGCCATCCGATTCACGCCTGACGGGGGCAGGGTGACCGTGTCGGTGATCAATGACGGAGATCACCATGAGGCCGTCGTGACCGTTGTCGACAATGGCTGCGGCATCGAGGCCGACCGCATCGACCGGGTATTCGACCGATTCTACAAGACCGACG
The DNA here is from genome assembly GCA_040397635.1 of Pirellulales bacterium. Classification (GTDB taxonomy): domain Bacteria; phylum Planctomycetota; class Planctomycetia; order Pirellulales; family UBA1268; genus CAMCQY01. The sequence goes on along the minus strand of JBBAVO010000018.1, from coordinate 3,890 downwards.
CTTCGCGAACCCGCTCCCAAGTCGCCCGCGGTGGTGGATTGGGGCTGGCGATCTGTCGCTCGATCGTCGAGCGTCACGGCGGAACCATCGCCGTGACAAGCACGGCCGGCAGGGGCACGACCTTCACGGTCCGCCTGCCAACGGCTGCCCAGTTGGCGTAGCCACCGCAGCGCCCCCAAGGCCCCGAGTTGCGGTCTGACGGTCGACTGCAAACCCGTCACGTTCTACTCAAGTGTCAAGGTCCGCCTGCGGTTGTTCCGATCCCTTGGATGGTGACATCTAGGAGAGGGATACCGTGAGTGGCGACTGGGCAGTTTTAGCAAGATGGACAGGGGCGTCTGGCCCGTGGCAGGCTGTTGCCGGCCGTGGCTTCCTGACGGGCCTCTGCCTGCTTGCGTGCACCGTGGTGCCGACACTCGCCCTCGCCGCCGATCCCCTCCTCGTGATCGCAGAACCGGCCGATCCACAGCCGCTCGATCTCCCCAGCATCTCCCCGAGCCTGCAGTCTTTCCAACAGGTGGCCGACGCGCTCAGTACGGAACAGCGCCGCATCGCCGAACTCGAAATGCGTCTGCAACAACTGGAGCAGAAGGCGGCCAACCCGGTCGAGCCGCTTCCTGCGCCCAAGGATGCCAATGGAAAAGAGGATGCCAAGCCAGCTGACGGCAAGCCGAAGGAAGCCGACGGCAAGGATGGCAAGAAAGAAGCAAAGAAGTCCGACGAGCCATACGAAGTCGGCAGCGACCTCGGTCTCAAATCCCTCTGGGACAATGGGCTCACCGAGGAGTCCGCCCACAAGGATTTCCGTGTCAAGGTCGGTGGCCGCACGCAGATCGACTCCTCCGCGTTCTCCGCCACCCCCGGCCCCAACCAACTGCCCTACGAAGGTGGCCTCGACCCGGGGCTGTCCGACACCGTCAATTTCCGCCGCGCCCGGTTCCGTATCGAGGGCCGGATGTACGAGGTCTACGACTGGGCAGCAGAGTATGACTTCGTCAATCAGATCAACGTCAACAACGAGACGTATCCCACGGAACGCGACGCCGGCCCGCTGACCGCCGTCACCGACCTCTGGCTGCAGGTGCGGCAACTGCCGATCCTCGGCACCGTCCGCATCGGCAACCAGAAAGACCCCTACGGCTACGAGCATCTCACGAGCAGCCGCTGGCTCAACTTCATGGAGCGTTCGTATGCCCAGGATGCTTTCGAGGGGCCGTTCAATAATGGCTTCGTCCCCGGCATTCAGATTATGAACAGCAACGAGGAGGGGGACATCGGCTGGCAGGTGGGCGAATTCAAAAATACGACCAACCCCTTCGGCTTTTCGAATTCGTCGGGGGGCAGCATGACCGTCGGCAGGCTCGTCTACCTCCCGGTATTCGAGGACGAGGGTCGCAAACTCGTTCACCTCGCCATCTCGGGCCGCACGATGGAGCCGCGGCGACAGTACACGTCGTTTGACAGGAAGACCGGTGTGCCGATCGGTGACGAGATCACGGCCGTACGGTTCCGCAGCCGCGGCGACATTCGCAACGGTCCGCCCGGTCCACTCAACTCGATCTACGCCGACTCGGGCCTCCTCCAGGGCAACTGGCAGAACATGATCGGCCTGGAATTCGTCGGCAACAGCGGCCCCTTCTCATTCCAGTCGGAATACTTCGGTTCGTGGCTCTACAACGCCCGAACGACCAGTGCTGGAGGCGTGAACACCAACGGCTTTCAGCCTAAGCCGGGCACGAACGTGGGCACCGTCTACTACCAGTCTGGCTACGCCGAGGTGCTCTACTTCCTGACGGGCGAGAGCCGCACCTACTCGAAGATCGAATACCGCGTTGACCGTCCGATCCCACACAACAACTTCTACGCGTTCCGCGACCGCAGCGCCCGCCGTAATCAGTGGAACATCAGCGAGGGTGCCTGGCAGGTAGGAGCCCGCTACAACTACCTCTGCTTAAACGATAGCGGCGTGAATGGCGGCATCCTGAACGGCATGACGCTCGGCCTCAACTGGCTGCTCAACCCCAACGCCCGCGTCTACTTCAACTACGACCTCACCCACCGCAACTTCGTGAGCACGCCGTGGACCAAAACCGACGGGGTCGTCACGCCCGGCCCGAGCTACAACGGCAGCGGTTTCATCAATGGCTTCGGCACACGGCTGGCATTCGACTTTTGAGCCTTCGACATCGTGCGGACTCCGATCCGACAGTGGAGTTTTTGTATGCGACGCCTTTGCTTCACGCTTCTCGCCACCCTCGGACTCGCCGCATGCCTGACTGCTTCCAGCGCGGCCGACTGCACCTGCGGCGGGCAGCGTTGCACGAACTGCACAAACCACGCCGCGAGTCCGCCATGCGAACCCGCATGCAAATCCACATGGGACGAGAAGAAGTCCACGAAGACGAAGTACACGATGACATGCGAACCTGCCTGCGCCCGGGCGGCAGAGTGCTTCTGCACCGAACCTGCCGAATGCCGCTGCAGCCCGCCCTGCGGACAGATCTACACGAAGAAAAAACTCTTCAAGCAGCCGGGTGAAGAAAAGGTTGAGAAGGTGCCGAAGTACCAGGTGAAGATGGTGCCCGGCGGGCCGTGCGACTGCGCCCGCTGCTGCGACGTCTGTTGGTGGAACCCGCTCTCCGTCCTCCACTACCTCGTCCACCACTGAACTCATCTCTCTGACCACCGGCTGTTCGCCAGCCTATGATCTGACGGCCTGCCGCCGTGGCCTGGGGGGGCACCGGGCGGCAGGCCGTCTTCTTTCTTCACGATGCCGAACTCGCCGTCACCATCGTCGCGGACTGAATGCGCGGCAGGCATCGTGTTCGCGATGCCCGTCGAGGCCGATGCCTTCGCAGGGCTGGCAACCGAGACCGTGGAAGTCACGGCGACCGGGCTCACGCTCTATGAGGGGGTCGTCGCCGGCCGACGGGTCGCCTGGTGTGTGGCTGGCGCCGGCGGTGAGGCGGCCGGAAGGGCCACGAGGCTTCTGATCGATGGCCATCGGCCACGGCTGATCCTGTCGCCCGGCTTCGCCGGCGGGCTCGATCCCGCACTCGCTCGCGGCACGGTCGTCTCCCCACGACGATCCATCAACCGCGCCGGAGGCCCGCCGATCGACGTCGCCGCGATAGGGCAAGGGAACGCACCAGCGACCGACGGCAGTCGAACCCGCCACGGCGACCTCGCGATCGTGAGCGTCGATACCGTGGTGACGACGGCGGCCGCGAAGCGAGACCTTGCCGCGGCCACCGGTGCGAGCCTTGTTGACATGGAAACCTACGCGGTGGCGACAGCAGCCCGGGCCGCCGGCCTGCCCTGCATCTCGATCCGTGTGATCTCCGACGACGCGTCGCAGGATCTGCCGAAGGAGATCGCCGCACTCGTGCAGCCGCAGTCGGGCATGCGGCGGCTGGGGGCGGCCTTGGTCGGCATCGGCCGCCGGCCGCGGGCCGCGCTCGATATGTGGCAGTTGTGGGAGCACGCCGTAGTTGACGGCCGCACGCTCGCCGGTGCGATGAGGACCTTTCTGGAGGGGCTCAGCGATACCCCGTCAGCAGTCGCACGACCGGGTTCTTCGCCAGATCGGCCGTGAGCGGATCGACAGGCCTGTCCAGATGACGGCCGGTCGCACCAGCCGCCAGCCGACCGCTCCGCACGGCGCCCTCCATCGTGGAGGGCCAGCCGGTGGCCGTCCAATCGCCGGCCAGAAAGAGATTCGGCACGGCTGTGACCGCGGCAGGCCGGAACGCATCGACGCCCGGCCGCACGGAGAGCACGGCGGTGGGATCGGTGACCACCCGCGCCTCGACGAGCACGGCATCGCGGGCCGCGGGGAACGTGTCGCGAAGTTCCGCCACCACGGTGGACACGAGTGCCTCGCGATCGCC
>JBBAVO010000017.1:0-25239 GCA_040397635.1 Pirellulales bacterium | reverse complement strand
GTATCCGGCCACGACCTACCCGACTGCTCCGACGCTGCCCACCACGCCGCTGCCCACCACGCCGCTGCCCGCCGCGCCGCTGGCTCCACCCCCCGTTTCATCGCCAGCCGTTTCGTTGCCCCCCATCGCCCCTCCATTTGCATCACCACCGGCCGCGGCGATGCCAGCGTCGCCGCCCGCCCAGACGCTGGCTCCGCCGCCTGCCCTGCCGGCGGCCAGCAGCCTGCCCGCTTCGACCGCCTTGCCCGCCACGCCATCGATGGAACTGGACATGGTCGGTCCGGCGGAGGTGGTGCCAGGTTCGGTCTCCGAGTTCGTTGCCACCGTGCGGAATACCGGCGGTGTGGCATCGGGTGCGACTACGCTGGAATTCGGATGGGATGACGCCTTTACTCCCTTGGAGGCCTCCGAGGGCTACAAACTCGCGTCGTCGAAGGTCTCGTGGGACCTGCCTTCCCTCGAGCCGGGCGGGCAGTTGCGGCGGCAGATCAATCTGCGAGCCCAGCCGGCGGGTGCGGTCGCGGCCTCGCCGCGTTCGTGCGTCCGGGGCGTGCTCAGCGGGGCGGTTGGTGGGGTGATGGTTGCCGATGAATCGTGTGTGCTCATCCGCTCCAACACGCCGCGGGCCCGCACGCCCCGCGAGGCGGGGCTGCGGGTCACCCTGGCCGACTGCGACGATCCGGTCATCGTGGGACATTCCACGACGCTCATCTGCACGGTCGTCAACAACGGGACGACGTCAACGGGACGGCTCGATCTGACGGTCGTGTTGCCCGAACGTGCGACGCTCGTGGGAGATCCGAGTCCGTCCCGAGTGCGAATCGACGGCTCGAATGTGTCGTTCGACTCCATTCCGAGCATCCTGCCCGGTGGGCAGGCGACCATGGAACTGGCCTATCGAATCCCAGGGAGCGGCACCGCGAAGGCCACGGCGATCCTGACGGGTGCCGAACTCGACGGCTCGATGGATTCGAGCTGCCAGACGACGTTCCTGGCTCCGTAGCTGGTGCGGATGCGGCTCCCCCATCGCCCGCAGGGATGCCGTAACCGGCAGGGTCGGGCCCGAAAGCTGCCGTTGTTAACGCGGGGCAGACCGTCGATCACACGATGGCTTTTCGACTGCCGATGAAGAAAGATGGCCGGCTGACTGGACCCGATGGTCTCCGCGGGCCGCTGCCGGCAGGAACCATCCGCCATGCTCGTGGTGACGTCGAACTGGTGCGTGTCGGACGGCACGCTCTCCGCCGGGCCTCCGCGTGGATGTGTCGAGCGGTTTCGCGCCGAGGTGCGGAGGGCGAGCCTCCGCTGTGGCTTTCGTCGCGACGGGAGCTATCGGCCCGTGGATGCCATCGATGTCGTGCTCGCGGGCGACACCTTCGACTGGCTCATCAGCCGCGAATGGACCGGCGACCTGCGGCCGTGGAATGAAGGCCGCAGGGCCGCTGCGGCGCGGGAGCGGGTTGTGTCTTGCGCGGTGCGACGTACCCACCGGCTGCAGGCAACACTCGCGGCCTGGATTCGTCGCGGAATCGAGGTGCCAGGGGCGGACAGGCGTGGACGGCCGATGCCGGCGGCATCGCGGCCCGTGCCCGTCCGGGTTGCGGTGCTCTGCGGCGATCGTGATCGCTGGCTGGAACAGGCGGCAGGTGATTGGATGCTTTCGGCCCGGGCTGCGTTGGTCGGCAGATGCTGGTCGGATGGCGACGTGACCGTGCGGCATGGAGACGATATGGATCCGCTCCACGCGGCGTGCGGCGGTGAGCCCACGCTCGGTGAGAGCCTCGCCGTCGATCTGATTGCACGGTTTGGCGTGGCGATCGACGACATCGCCGAGGTCCGCCCGGTGGCCGCGAGCCTCGTGCGCCGGTTGGCCTGTGGCACTGTTCTTGACGCGCCCACACGGCTGGTTGGCTGGTTAGCGGCTCGCGACGGCGGGGCCATGCTCCCCGCAGCGGGTCGGCAGGGGCTGATTGCCGCCTGGCACCGTTGCGTTGACCTCTGGCAGCGGGCCGCGCGGCGGCTTTCGCCCCGCGGGAATGACGGCCTGGATTTGGTGGGCACGATCGCCGAGTGGCTGCGGCGCGACGCCGGCGCGGATGTCGTCCGATTGGGCCAATGGGGCGATGCGGCTTCGACCCTCGGGGCGGCATCGCCGTGGGACTCCGCCGCCACCGTCGTGCTCGGTCATCCGGCCGCCGAGGTCGGAACACCGGCGGCCTGGTACAGCCGGGTGGTTTGCCTGGGGCCCAGGGCCTTGCAAACGCTTGATCATCTCGACGAGGATCTCTCCGGACCGGCTTCGGTGGTCGTTCGACGGGCCCGCGATGGCGGCCAGATCGAGTGGCTGCCGATCGGCACGGTCGTGGGAAGGATCGGCTCCCGGCACGATCATGACGAGGAACGCGGCCGCGGCGTCTGGCGCTCGCCGGCATCACCCGGTCGCGACGGAATTGTCGATGCCGCGTGAAGTCCTTCGCCATCGCTGGCAATGACGACGCAGGGAGACAGACGAGGAAGATCATGGCCGCCCCCGAAGAACTCTACGCCTTCGACATCACGCTGCATGGCCGCGGGCCGGGCGTGGCCGAAGCGCCGCCGCACGATTCCCATGCGGATGCCTGGGGCAGGTGGCCCATGCTGGCGGTGCCGCGCGACCAACTGGCGGTGCCGATGGCCATCGGATTTGACGAGGTGATCGAACGGTTGTCCCGACTGGAGCGCATGTATGCCGAGCCCGATGGGTCGTTCGTCTGGGCCAGCCCGCGTGAGGGGCTGTGGTGGCAGGTGGACGGCAATGTGTTCGACAAGGATGGCCGCGTGCTGCTGGCTGATCTCAAAGGGAGCTGCCCGGCGTCCGACTTCGATCGACTGCTGGCGGCGTTCGGTTGGCCGCAGCAGGCCATGATGATGCAACTCGTACGGGCGGCCGTGTTTCTCGACGAAGCGACATTTCGTCGTCATGCCTGCTGCCGCGGGATCGCCGGGGATGGGCAGACTTTGCGGCCCGGGTGAGTGACCGGTCAAAACGGTTGTGCCGTGGGATGGTGGCCAGCAGGGTAGGATGACGGCAGGAAGCCGATGACATGGATGGTGCCGGGGAAGGGTTCCGCGTGGAGAACATGCCGATGGGACGGGCCGAGAGGGACGAGCGATGGGCAGGTGCAACGGGACGCTGCAGGGCGGCTGCTGGCGTGCGGATGCTCCGGGCCGCGTGCACGGTGGGCGGTCTCTCGATGGCGATCGCGGCTGGGTCGATCGCAGGCGGTTCCTTGGCCGCGGCCGAATTCGTCGGCGAAGAGCCGCTGGCGGTGAGGAGTGCCATCGGCGACGGTATGCATGCCTACCACGCCGGTCAGTATGACCGCGCCTACGACGACCTCACCAACGCGATCGAAGCCGGCACCGACGATCCGCGTGGCTACTACTTCCGCGGGCTGGCGGCGCTGCGACTGGGCCGCACGAGCGAAGCCCAGGCCGATTTCACGACCGGCGCAGACCGGGAGTTGGCGAACGGAGGCGTCCGCCGAGTGTCGCAGTCGCTGGAGCGGGTGCAGGGGGCCGACCGGCTCACGCTCGAACGCTACCGGGCGCGGGCCCGGCTGGGGGCTCTTCAGCGGGGCCGCGAGGCGTACGGCCGGCGGTATTCGACGATCGAGGATGCCTCGGGTGACGTGCGTCGTCGTCGTCGTCCGGAAGACATCCGGCCGGAGTTGGTTGCTCCGGGCGGGGGAGCTGTCGGGGAACTGCCGGCCGCAGACGCGGGAGTCGAGGAAATGCCCACTCCGACCGCCAAGCCGCCGATGTCCGCCAAGCCTGGCAAGACGTTTTCGGACGAACCGGCCGAGGAGTCTGACGATCCTTTTAGCGACGAGCCTGCCCCGCGAAAGAATATGTCGAAAGGCGAGGCCGTCGAGAAGGAACTGTAGGACGAGGACGTGGCGGGAGAGGTCGATGCTGGTGGACGATGAGCGTGAGCCGATGGGGCGAACGGTTCACCATCGATCTTTCACGAGGGTTCTTTGATGGCCAGCGCGGCTGCCACCACGAGCCCCCAGCCGACGAGGAAGAGAACGCCCCCGATCGGCACGATCGCCCCCAGAATCCTCACACCCGACAGAGCCAACGCCGCCAGGCATCCGCTGAAGATCAGCGTGCCGATGAGAAAGCACCAGCCGGCGGCCTGCAGCAGGCCACGCACCGGCGACATCTGAGGCAGGGCCGACGCCACCGCGAGCACCAGGATCGCGAGGGCATGGTAGAGACAGTAGCGAACGGCTGTTTCCCAGTTGTCGCCCCGGCCCGTGGCATCGAGCAGGGCTTTCAGCCCGTGGGCGCCAAATGAGCCCGCCGCCACGCCCAGCCCGCCGAGCAGGCTACCAGAGAAGAGAAAGAACTTCAGCATGGGGGCGTCACGGACGGTTGGCGCCGAGGAGTTTGTCCTCCTCTTCCTCCTGGATGATGATCCGCGGCGTCACCATCAGCATCAGGCTGTCGGTGGTGCGGCCCATGCCCACGTTTTTGAAGAGCCGATTGATGTAGGGGATCTTCGAGAGGATCGGCACGCCGAATTCGTTGCGGCCCTCACGGAGCCGTTTGATGCCGCCGAGCAGCACCGTGCCGCCGTCGGGCACGCTGACGGTGGTGGTGACCGTCGTGAAGATGAATTCGGGAAGTTGGATCGTGGTGCCGCGGGTGAAGACCTCCTGCTCGCCGCTGCTCTTGGCCTGTGTCTCCAGGCTGGCATTGAGCCCGGCCCCGGCGGCGGCATCTCCAGCCAGTCCCGTCTTCTCGTCGCTGCTCTTCGACTTCGTCGATCGGGTGCCTTCGAACTGGAACTGTTCCACGTTGCCAATCTGCGAGAAGAACGGCACGAGCGTGAGGCGGACGAACCGACGATCACTGGAGACGACCGCTTGGACGTTCACGGCGGTGCCCTCGGAGAGCACGGTGATCACGGGCTGCTGGGCCGCCGCGAAGTCGCCCACCACCGGCACCACACTCGTTACGAACGGCCGCTGGGTGGAGTCGGAGATGAAGGCATTCTGGCCGTTGAAGAGCGTGACCTTCGGCGCCTGCATGACGTTTGATCGGGTGTTGCCCTGCGCGGCCTGAATCAGGAAGTAGGCCTCGATGTCGCTGAGGATCGCGAAGCCGAAGTTGGCAGCCGATGTGGCGGGATCCGGTAGACCAGGAAGCGAGGGCACGGTGGCGCTGCCGAAGCTGTTTTGACGGAACGGAATCGAGAAGAAGCTCGGATTCTGGGCCGCCTGGCCGCCGCCGAGCCCACCACCGGCGCCGCCAAGCCCACCACCGCCACCGCCACCGCCAAGCCCACCACCGCCGCCGCCAAGCCCACCACCGCCGCCACCAAGCCCACCACCGCCCGATCCTATGGCCACGCCCGGCATGCCGGTGTTGTCGAGACCGATCGTCTGGCTACGGGTTCCCGGTGCCGCTTGAATACCCGACGATGACGGACTGAGTGAGCCGTTGGTCTGAGTGGGAATGGCCGTCATGTTGAGAGGCGCGTTCACCCCGGTCTGGATGTTGAAATCGAAATCAACCCCGATGCGTTCGAAGAAGGTGTCGTTCAGGCGGATGAATCGCACCTCGATCGTCACCTGCAGGTCCTGCAGCCGACGGAGCTGTTCGAGCAGATCGGCGATCTCCTCGTGCACTTCCTGCGTCTGGCTCACCACGATGCTGAGGTTCGTGGCAAACGGCTGGATGGCACCCTGACCACCGACGGTGTTCCAGCTCTGGGGTGAGACGGTGTTTTGGATCAGGTCGATGAGCGACTGGAAGTCGGCCTGGCTCCCGCCGCCACCCGTTGATGGGCCAAAGGGGATGGACGGACTCGAACCCATCGCCGGGCCGTTGCCACCCGCCTGGAACTGAGCCAATGACGCGGGATCGACGGTGCCGTCGCCCGAGGCACGGCTCACACCGTTGATGCCCACCGGCGGCGGGCCGTACTGCACCGAGGCGCCGTTTCGCGGACTGAGCCGGGAGTAGCCGTCGCGAAGGGCGCCGGTGATGCCCAGGCCGTCGGACGAGAAATTCGGGATCGGAATCACGAGGTCGGCGACGGGATAGGAGACGCTGTAGACCTCTCCCTTCACCAGCCGTGGGCTCGTCACCTTGAGCACTTCGTCCTTGATGACATAGTCGAGGTGAAGCGGTTCGAGAAGCAGTTTGAGGGCGCTTTTCAGCGAGATCGGCTGGTCAAGCGAGATCGTCACCGGGGTGTCGCTACGAACAGCCTCCTGCTCGAGGCCCACCATGTCGAGGTGGATCGGCACGTCGGCCTGCTTGGCGAGCGCGTCGAGGACGGCCGAGAGCGGCTGGTCGCGGTGCGATGCCTTCACCTTCACGCTCATGCGCTTTTGGATCTGCAACTCGGCGGGCGTGGCCCGCGATCGGCCTTCCGCCTGGAGCCGCGTGCGGTTTTTTGTGAGGTCCTCCCAGTCGCGGGTGGTCGGAAACTCGATCGGCCCGACGAATGGCGTGGAGGATCGCTCCGTATCCTCGGTTACGTTCATGAAGCCGTCCCGCTTCTGCCCCTCGATCGTCTTTTGTGTGTCGAGCCGGCGGATGACGCGGCTCTGCGAGAGCAGCTGCCGCACGATCGGGTTGTCGGGGGCGAGCTGGCCGGCCTTCTTGGCGACCGCCTCGGCCTCCGGGAACCGCTGGGAGTCGATCAGTGAGTTATATTCCTCGACGAGCATCGCCAGTCGCTGGTCAACCTCGACCTTCTGCGATTTCTCGCGGGAGACGCGGGCCTCGACCTGGGCGCTCTTCCGCTCCATCTCGAGTTCTCCGCGGCGTTTGCCGGTCGATTCCTCGATGTCGCGGCGGGCCCGTTCGATCCGCTGCTGGAGCTGCGAACGCACCTTCTCGGGAACGGCTGGGTCGGCAATCTTGGCGGCGGCCTCGTCAAGCAGTGCGAGGGCGTCGGCGGGGGAACGCTGCGCCGTCCGCCTCGCCTCGAGTTGCTTGGCGGCGACTTCGGCCGAAATCCGCGCCACGAGCAGGTCATCGGGAACGACGGCGGTGCCGCCATCGGCCGGAGCACGGCCTGTGTTCGGGCGGGCATTTTCCCCAGGCCGATTTTCCCCAGACCGGGAGATTGCCTCTTCCATGATCCGACGAGCGACGGCGGCCTCGTCGGTGGGCGTCGGCAGTTGCTCCGTGGTCGGCTCCGCTGCCTGAAGGCCATCCATCCCGCCCAGATTGAACGCCAGACCAAGCACGGCCACGATGGCCCCGCAGATGGTTCGCGCCAGCGGGCATGATGATGTCGGGGGCGTTGCCAAGGGGCTGTTCACTCGTGCCATGGATGCTGCTTCCTATGCGCAGGACCTGTTCCGCAGCGAGGAGAAGTAGCCGTCTGCACGAAGTCGGGTCAAGGGCATGTCTGGCGGAGGAGGCTTGCCAGCCTTTCCAAAACGCCGCAGCCGCCGCAAGACGCTGTTTTCATGCCGGACGGATAGTCGCGATCCCTTCGCAAGAGGGGTCGCCGTCAGCCGGCGTCGGACTGTTTTCCAGAGGCCCCTGCCTCGCTCGCCCCAGCCGCCAGGGCGGGAGCCCGCGCGAGCATCTTCTCGATAGTATCGAGGAGTTGGTCGATACGGAACGGCTTGAAGAGCACGAGGTCGATCCCCGCCTGTCGCGCTTTCACAATCGAATGGCCAGGGTCGTATCCAAATCCGGTCATCAGAACGAGCGGGACGCAGTCGCGAAGTTCCCGCAGTCGGATGAGGAGTTCGTAGCCGCTCATGTCAGGTAGACGGATGTCGGCGATGATCACGTCGTAGGCCTCGGCACCGCAGGCCCGCACCATCGACGCCGCCTCCGTGCCGTCGCGGGCCGTTTCGACGGTGCAGCCACACCGCTCGAGTAACGCATGGGCGGCGGCCCGCACTTGCTCGTCGGCATCCGCCACCAGAATGCGGCGGCCCACGAGCCCCGGGTGGCGGTTGCCCTGACGGCGCTGGGCATGGGCCGAACTCGGGGTCATCTGCTCGCCCACCTTTTGGATCACCTGCTTGATGTCCCGTGCGTTCCGCAGAATCCGCTGCAACCGCTCGACGACATCCGCATTGTGGCCGATGTAGCGCTCCATAACGCTGACCGCATCGTTGAGGATGTCGTCCACGGGCAACGCCACGGCGCCGTGGATGGCCTCGATACTCTCGGCCGCTGTCGAAGCTTTTTCGGCCACGAGCAGTTCGAGGGTATTGAGGGCGGCCGCCACGTCGCGGGAAAAAATTTCGAGGAAACGCACGTCTGTTTCGGAAAAACCGCCGGGCTCAGGGCTTTCGACGTTGAAGGTACCGATCACCTGGTCGTGCAGCATGAGCGGGACGGTGAGTGAGCTTTTTGCCCCTTTACAGCCCTCCAGATAGAGCGGGTCCTTCGTCGTGTCGTTGCAGAAATAGCTGCGGCCGGTGGCCGCCACGTAGCCGGTCACGCCGTTCTGTTCTGGCCGTGCGTAGAGCACCCTGGCTTCCGCCTCGGGCTGCATGCCGACCGCAAGCAATGGTTCGAGCCTGCCGGTCTGCCGGTCGAGCAGCCGGATCTCGACGACGTCGAACTGCAGCAGATCTTTCGAGTAGTGCAGGATGTTGCTCTTGAGGAGTTCGATCCGCTCCTCGACCGTCATGTCGGCCAGCTCGGCCGGCGCTAGGTCGGCGAGCTTCTGGCCCGCTTGATGAATGGCAGCAAGCTTCTGCTGCTCGAGGATCGTGTGGGTGACGTCCCGCACTGCCGCCACGGCGATGGGTGCCGTGCCGGCTTCCGTCTCGGCGGCGGCCTGGAGGTGGTAGTAGCGGTTGGCGGCCGTTCTCAGCGTGGCGGTGGTCGTCCGGCCTGTGGTGATCGCCACGCGGAAGGGGCTCGCGTCCGGGCCCAGCATCTCAGGGCGGTCGAGCGCTTCAAAAAAGTTGATCCCGCGCAGGTCTGGCTTGCCGCACCAGGCGGCCAGGAGACCGTTGGACCAGATGATGGTGTCGTCCTCGCGCACCAGCGCGATGCCATCCGGGAGGTGCTCGAGAACGGACCCAGCGGCAAGTTGCCCGGGCAGACTCTGGTTCGTGGAGGGAGGAACTGGATTCGCCACCAACGGCTCTCCGCACACCGGCTACCGGTCAGATCACTGCCCCGGAAGTATAAAATCAGATGAATCGTCCGCCAAATGCGTTGTCGCCGTTGCCGCATGTCGCGACAAATCTATACTTTGGAGTCAGGCGGCAGCCCCGCCGCGGCGGTCGCACCGTCCGCATCGGATCCTCCGTCGAACTCAGTGCAGCGAGGCAGTTTGTGACCGCGAACGACCCGTCCCCATCCTTCCTGGCCCGTCACCAGTTTCTGATCTACCGGTTGTTCTCGTTGGCCGGACTCATTCCGGTCGGGGCCTTTCTGGTCGTCCATTTGCTCACGAATGCCTCCGTGCTCGCCGGCCCGGGCACCTTTCAGTCCCGCGTGGACATGATCCACTCGCTGGGGCCACTGCTCGTGCCGATAGAGTGGGCGTTCATCTTCCTGCCGATGCTGTTCCATGCCGTGGTGGGGTTCGTGATCATCGCCAACGGCCTGCCGAACGTCGGCTCCTACGCGTACGTCGGCAACGTGCGGTACACGCTGCAGCGGGCGACCGGCATGATCGCCTTCGTCTTCATCATCTGGCATATCACGCAGTTGCACTGGCTCGGCACGCCGTTTGGTGGTGGGAAGTTCGACCCGCACCATGCCACGAGTTCCGCGGCGGTGGTCCTGCGGCCACTGCTGATTTCGATCCTCTACGCGGTGGGCGTCCTGTCAACCGTATTCCACTTTTCCAACGGCCTGTGGACACTCGGCATTACATGGGGTCTGTGGACGAGCCCGGCTGCCATGCGGCGGGCCAACTGGATCAGCATCGCGGTCGGCGTGCTGCTGGGTGGAGCCGGCCTCGGGGCCCTGGGCGGCATGCGGAGCGTCGATGTCGATCAGGCGCGGGCGATCGAGAATCGCATGGATGATGTGAAGCGGATGCTGGAAGGCAGCCAATCGCCTGTCGATCACCAGTCGCGACCCGGGGCCTTACCAATCTCCGGAACAATCTACTAATCACGTACTAGCGACCTACTAGCGACCTACTAGCGACCTCTTTGGAGCCCGAGCAGCATGGCACAACCCAGAGTCCTTGTGATCGGCGGCGGATTGGCTGGCCTTTCCGCCACCATGCGGCTGGCAGAACTCGGTGCGACCGTCGATCTCGTCAGCCTCGTGCCCGTGAAACGCTCGCACAGCGTGTGTGCCCAAGGGGGCATCAACAGCGTCAATTCCCTGACGCGGCAGCAGGGCGACAACGAGTGGAAACATTTCGACGATACCGTCTATGGCGGCGACTTCCTGCAGCATCAGCCGCCGGTCAAGGAGATGGCCGACTGGGGGCCGCGGATCGTTGACCTGATGGACCGTCTCGGCGTGCCGTTCAACCGCACTCCAGAAGGGTATCGCGATCAGCGGCGGTTCGGCGGCACGCTGTTCAAGCGGACGGCCTTTGCCGGCGCGACCACCGGCCAGCAGTTGCTCTATTCGCTCGACGAGCAGGTCCGCCGCTGGGAGGTTGAGGGAAAGGTCAAGAAGTGGGAGTTCTGGGATTTCCTGGAGCCGGTACTCGATGACTCGGGGCGGTGTCGGGGCGCGATCTGTCAGGATCTCGTCACCATGCAGTTCCGTGCCTTTTCGGCGGATGCCGTCATCATTGCCACGGGTGGGTGCGGCCTCCTCTACGGCCGCTCGACGATGTCGATGGTGTGCACGGGGAGCGCTGTGAGTCGGGCCTATCGGGCGGGTGCCTGGTATGGCAACGGCGAATTCATCCAGGTGCATCCGACCGCCATTCCCGGCGCCGACAAACTGCGGCTGATGAGCGAGAGCGCCCGCGGTGAGGGCGGTCGCGTGTGGGTGCCCAAGACGCCGCACGATCCCCGTGACCCCCGCAATATTCCCGAAGCGGAGCGGAGCTATTTCCTCGAGGAACGGTATCCGAAGTACGGGAATCTCGTGCCTCGCGACATCGCCACCCGCGAGATTTTCGACATCTGCACCAACGAGGGGCTGTCGGTCGAGAAAGACCGGCTGTGTGTCTACCTTGATCTCACGCATGTGCCGCGTGAGACGCTCGACCGCAAACTCGGCGGGATCCTGGAGATCTACGAGAAATTCCAGGGCGTTGATCCGCGTGTCGTGCCGATGAAGATCTTCCCGGCCGTGCACTATTCCATGGGCGGGCTCTGGGTCGATTATCAGAAGAGCAGCACCGGGGGACTCGTGGAGGGCTCGCCGCGAAATCAGCAGACCAATATTCCCGGCCTGTATGCGATCGGGGAGTGCGACTATCAGTATCACGGTGCCAACCGGCTCGGCGCGAATTCGCTGCTCTCCTGCATCTTCAGCGGACTTTTCTGTGCGCCGGGTGTGATCGCGGGAGTCGATGCGGGTGGCAAGCAGGCTGCGGAGGAGTCGTCGCGGCTCTTCGAGTCGAGGCTGCGTCGCGAGGAGGAGCGACACCACGCGCTGCTCTCGCGGACGGCAGGTGATGAAAATCCCTACGATCTGCATCAGCAACTTGGCAACCTCATGACCCGTGTGGCCACAGTGGTCCGTCGCAACGAGCAACTGGCGGCCGCCTATGCCGAGGTCTGCTCGCTGGAGGAGCGGTGGGGGCGATGTGCGGTGTCGGATTCGGGCAACTGGACCAACCAAAACGTCGTGTTCACGAAATCGCTGGGCGACATGTTCCCACTGGCGAAACTGATCCTCAAGGGAGCCCTGCAGCGCGATGAGTGTCGCGGAGCCCATTACAAGCCCGACTTCGCCATGCCGGGGCTTCAGGCCACCGATCCCGCGGAGAAGCGACGCGAGGCGGAGCAGTGGTGCGATCGATTCGAGGCCAACACGCGGCGTTGGCTCAAGTCAACGGTGGCGAAGTGTGGGCCGGGAGGCGAGCCCGAGATCAGCTATGAAGACGTGGACACCTCGCTGACTCCGCCGCGTCCACGGCTCTACGGGCTGGTGGGCGGCGAGATGATCGAGGAAGTCTGGAACGAGCGGCTGAAGAAGGCGGCTGTTGCCGGCGTGGGGCAGGGTGTCGGCGAGGGGCAGGGGAAGCAGCCTGCCTATGCCGGCTCAGCAAGCTGACCGACGCCCGCCACGAGGCGGCCCGGGTGTGGATGGAACAGAGTGCGGTTTCCGAGAGCGCAGGAGAACGAACCGATGATCAAGGCAGTTGAATCAGCCGAACACAGCGGCGCGGGGCAGCAGGCGGTAGCCGACCACGGCGGGAACGGACACGGTGCAGTGGCCCCGCGAGTCGTCCGCGTGCGGATTCTCCGGCAGGATGCCCCCGGCGAGGAGAGCTACTGGGAGCGGTTCGAGATTCCCTACGTCGAAAACATGAACGTGATCAGCATCCTGCAGCAGGTCGCCGCCCGGGCGAAGTCTCGGGATGGTCGCCGGGTCGCCCCCGTGGCCTGGGATTGCAACTGCCTGGAAGAGGTCTGCGGTTCCTGCACCATGCTGATCAATGGGCGGACGCGAATGGCCTGCTCGGCGCTCGTCGACAAACTGCTGGAAGAGTCGGGCGACGAGATCGAACTGCGGCCGATGTCGAAGTTTCCCGTCGTTCGCGACCTGGTGGTGGATCGGAGCAGGTTGTTCCGAGCGCTGGAACGGGTGAAGGCGTGGGTGCCTGTGGATGGATCGTACGATCACGGCCCAGGCCCTCGGATCTCGCCGGAGAGTCAGGAAGATGCCTATCCCCTGGCCACCTGCATCAGTTGCGGCTGCTGCATGGAGGCATGCCCGCAGTTTACGAAGATCGAAGTGGTTCGCCGCGAGGACGAATCGGCCGAAGAATTCGAGGCTCGGAAGAAGACGGCCTTCGATGCGGGCTTTGTGGGGGCCCATGCAATCAGCCAGGCGATGCTGTTCAACGGCCATCCCACCGGCAAGATGATCGCCGATGAGCGGCTGGAGGCGTTGACGTCGCAGGGTGGCATCCAGATGTGCGGCAACGCTCAAAACTGTGTCGCCGTCTGCCCGAAGAGCATCCCGCTGACACGGTCGATCGCCCGCGCCGGCCGGGCGGCGACTGTCTGGGCCATTCGGAAGATCTTCGACCGGTAGCCGGGCGGGCTCCCCGGACACGCTCCGCTCGCACGGCGGCTCGGCGACAGCGTCGGGGATGATGGTGCGCATGATTCGCCGAGGCGCCTGACGCTCGCTTCGGTGTCCGGGGAGCCCGCCCTCGTCTACGACTGCTTTGCAGGATGCGAAGCGCAGTACCAGCAAACTACGTTTGCCAAGAAAAAACGACAGGATGTCGTGTTTTTCGTGAACACAGCTCGCTTCGGTGTCCGGGCAACCCGCCCTCCCATCCAAGCCCGACGCGCGAGCGAGGGAAACCGCTATGCCTGGCCCGTGGGGTGACGCTGCGTTTGCTGGAACGGGGCCGCCGTGGTAGTTTTCAACTATAAAATACGGTCGTTTGCTGCTTCATGTCGGGGTCTTGTGCGCGGCCTGTGAGTCTTTCAGAAGAGGATTACGAGTGTCTGTGAACGAGGGTGATGGTCCGCGCGTGGAGCATTTCGGCGAAGCGAAGGACGTGGCGCGTCAGGACGTCGGCAATGCCGCCGGCAGTTTTCGCACGATGGGGCTGTCGCCCGCCACGATGGCCGCGGTGGACCGGGCTGGCTACACGACGCCGACGCCGGTTCAGGCCGGCCTGATTCCCAAGGCCCTGACCGGCATCGACGTGCTCGGACAGGCCCGCACGGGCACCGGCAAGACGGCATCGTTCGTGCTGCCGATCCTCGAACGGATGCTGCAGCCGGGCCGCGCTGGCGGCCCGCGGGCGCTCGTGCTCGTGCCGACGCGAGAACTCGCCGTACAGGTGCGTGATGAGTTTGAGAAGCTGGCGCACGGCTCGCGGATCCACTGCGTGGCCGTCTATGGCGGCAAACCGATCAAGGGACAGATCGACAAACTGGCGAAGCATCCGGCGGTGATCGTCGGCACGCCGGGCCGCGTGCTCGATCACATGAGCCGTGGCACGCTGTCGTTTTCCGCACTCGAAATCGTGACGCTCGACGAAGCCGATCGGATGCTTGACATCGGCTTCCGGCCCGACATCGAGAAGATCCTCCGCCGCTGTCCAGAGAGCCGGCAGACACTGCTGCTCTCCGCCACGGTGCCGCCGCCGGTGGCCAAACTCGCGACCCGCTACATGCGGGATC
This sequence comes from Pirellulales bacterium, assembly GCA_040397635.1. Classification (GTDB taxonomy): domain Bacteria; phylum Planctomycetota; class Planctomycetia; order Pirellulales; family UBA1268; genus CAMCQY01. Next base: position 10,954 of record JBBAVO010000017.1, on the reverse strand, counting down.
CGGAGATCCTCGACTTTTCGGTCAACGAACTCGCCGTCGAAACGATCGAGCAGGCCTATTTCACCGTCGATCCCACCCGCAAGTTCGATCTCCTCGAGAAGCTGCTTGAGCGGGAAGACCCGCGGCAAGTGATCGTGTTTTGCCGGACGAAGCGCGGCACCGACAAGATCTTCGAGCGGCTCTCACGCCGTCGCAGCCGCGCCGCCGGTCAGAGCGGCCATCCCGACGAAGTGGCCTGCATCCATGGCGACCTCCCGCAGGGAGCCCGTGACCGGGCGATGAAGCAGTTCCGCGAGGGCTCGACCCGCATCCTCGTGGCCACCGACGTGGTGGGCCGCGGCATCGACGTGTCGGGAGTGTCGCACATCATCAATTACGACATTCCCGAGTTCTGTGATGACTATGTGCACCGGGTGGGGCGAACTGGCCGCATGGGCCGCGAGGGCGTCGCCTACACGTTCGTCAGCCCCGAGGAGGGGCCGCAACTCACGCGGATCGAGATCCGAATCGAGCGGCTGCTCAAGCGGGACGAGATTGCGGGATTCGAGGCGTTCGACCGCCGTCCCAAGACGGAGTTGCCGCGATTGGGTGTCGGCGACCGAGCTGCTGTGAATGAGAGCGGCCAGATGGGCGGGCTGGCCGATGCGGCTACCCCGGAGCCCGCTCCCGCTGAACCGAAGAAGCCCTCAGCGGCGGCGCTGCTCGGCAAGGGTCGGGGCCCGAAGCGACACCGTCGTGCGCTCTGACTGGCTGTGGAAAAAGCCATCCCCTTTATCGACGGGCTGCGAGCCCCCACCACCTACAGGACGGACGCGATCCATGGATGGAAACGCCGGCACGTCAGGCAGGCAGGGCGGCGGAAGCCGCAAGCGTGGGTTGAAACAGCGGCTGGAGAGCCTGGCCTCGGCAGGTGTTTCGGATCTCCCCAAGCGGCGTGCGGCGAAGGCCGGGCCAACGGCGGGTAACCGAGCGACCTCGCCTCGCCCAGCCGCTGTGGCCGTTGATGCTCCCGCTGCGATTGCCTCACCGCCCAAAGCCGCCGACGCGGCGACACGGAGCCGTTCGTTGGACATCCTTCGCGACGAGGTGGCTGGCTGTCGGCTGTGCGAGCCGCTCGCCAAGGCCCGTACCCACACGGTCTTTGGCGTGGGACCGGCCACTGCCAGACTCTGCTTCCTGGGCGAGGCTCCCGGCGCTGATGAGGATGCGTCGGGCGAGCCCTTCGTGGGCCGGGCCGGACAGCTGCTCACGAAGATCATCGAGTCGTGCACGCTCTCGCGGGAGGAAGTCTACATCCTCAACGTGCTCAAGTGCCGACCGCCCGACAACCGTCGGCCGCTGCCAGAGGAGACGGCCAACTGCCGCGGCTACTTCGAAAAGCAGCTGGAGATCATCGCGCCGGAGTACATTTGCTGCCTCGGCACCACGGCCGCGCAGGCCCTTCTCCAGACCGACGAGACGATCGGGAATCTGCGGAAGCGGTGGTTTTCCTGGAAGTCGTCACAGGTGATCTGCACCTATCATCCGTCGTATCTGCTGCGGAATCCGCCGGCGAAGCGCGACGTTTGGGACGATATGAAGCTCCTCATGGCGAAGATGGGTGTGCGGTTGTAGCGCGTGGCCACGAGTTTTTAACTTGTGGAATCGATGCCGGGACACGGACAAGTTGAAAACGTGCCGCCACAGGGGAGAGGGGGCACGGAGACGTGGAAAACGTGCCCGTGCCCAGACGCTCGCCCCGGCCGGTTTTGCCGGTTGAACCGGTTTTTCTGGAGAACCCGCCGTCGATCGGCCGAATGTATGGATGGGTGTTGGGGATGGGGAACAGCCGCTGACGGGATCCGGGGCGTGACGCCCGGTCGACGGCGTGAATCGCGGGCCTTTGGGGAGGCCCGCGATGCCCGGTGGGAGACCGATCCCGCCATTTGGAAGGGGCCGCATGGTTGAGGCACGACTGAAACGGGGTCCGCTTCCGCGGGCATGGACACTCGCAGCTGTGGCAGCCGTTGGGCTGTCATCGGTCGGCTGCACGATGTGCCCCGATCCGTTCGACTACTCCGGACCTGTGCCCAACGGGTCGTCGCCGCAAAACGACTTCCGGGCCCGCAGCAACGGCATCCTTCCACTGGGCGCAGCGCCGAGGCCGTGGCCGCTGATCGTGAAGAACGGCGGCGATCGGGCCGATGGGCACCAAGAGAACGGGCCGAAGCCCACGCTTGCTGACGATTCCGTGGTTGATCAAATCAACGCGGGCGAATTGCAGCAGACGATGGCTGTGGTCGGGGAATCCGCGGATGAGGCCGGGATGGACGGCCAGCCGGAGGCGGTTCCTGAAACGGTTGGTTCCCCGGCAGACACACTCGAACCTGTGCCGGTGGTGGAACCGACGGACGTGTCACCTGCTGCGGCTGAAGAGGAAACGGCGGCTGAAGAAGAGCCTCAGGCTGAGCCGCAGCCCCCGGAGGCTCCGCTCACGCCGCCGGTTCAGGTCGACGAGACTCCCGGCTGGCGGACTCGCCTCCGTTGAGCTGGCGGTGCTGAGACTGGCCCAGCTACGTTCGCTCAGGGACGCCAGCCGTCGGGCACGATCGCATCCTTGGGCACCACGGCGATGCCATCGCGGACTGTGAAGCGGTCGCTGTCGGCGGATGTCTCGCAGCCCTGGTCGTTGACGATCCTGGCCCCGCGGCCGATCCGCACGTTTTTATCCACGATCGCCCCTTCGATCACAGTGCCTGCGCCGATGCCCATTCGCGGCAGGCCCTTGGCCGTGTTGGCGGCGATGTCGTCCGCTGTCTCGAAGAAGTCGTTGCCGAGGACCACGGAATTGCGGATCACCACGTCGCGGCCGATCCGGCACCGCACGCCAATCACGCTGTTCTCGATCACCGCTCCCTCCTCGACGAGGCAGCCGTCGGAAAGCAGGCTGTGCCGAATGGTGGCGCCGTCGATCCGCGACGGCGGCAGGAATCTGCCGCGTGAATAGATCGGAGCCTCCGGCATGGCCATGTCGAACGGGGGGGCAGGGCTGGCGAGGTCGAGGTTGCACTGGTAGTAGGAGCGGATCGTTCCGATGTCCTCCCAGTAGCCGTCGAAGGGGTGCAGTTGCACCTTCTTGGCCCGGATCGACGCCGGGAAAACCTCGCGGCCAAAGTCCTGGTAATCGGTCTTGGTGAGCAGGTCGACGAGGCAGTCGCGGTCGAACAGGTAGATGCCCATGCTCGCCATCAGGCTGCGACCCTGGGCCGGAATGCCCTGCCGCTCGATCCAGTCAGGGTCGGTCCGCATCATGTCGAGTTCTTTCTGCGTCTGTGGCTTCTCCAAGAAGCCTTCGACGCGGCCATGGCCGTCGAGCCGCATGATGCCGAGCGCCGATGCCGCCTCCGCGTGCACCGGAATTCCCGCGATCGTGACGTCGGCGCGGCTCGACATGTGGGTGGCCAGCATGTCGGCGTAGTTCATCCGGTAGAGCTGGTCGCCGGAGAGAATCAGCACGTGGCGGATGTCGGGCTGCTGGATGTAGCGGAGGTTTTGGCGCACTGCGTCGGCTGTGCCCTGGTACCAGCCCGCGTTGTCGGTGGTCTGCTGGGCTGCGAGGATCTCCACGAAGCCGCCGTTGAACGGATCGAACGTGTAGGTGCGGCGGATGTGCCTGTGCAGGCTCACCGAGTTGAACTGCGTGAGCACGTAGATCCGCTGCACGCCGCTGTTGATGCAGTTGGAAAGCGGCACGTCGATGATGCGGTATTTGCCCGCCAGTGGCACTGCCGGCTTGGAACGGTCGCGGGTGAGGGGATAGAGCCGGGTGCCGCGTCCACCCCCGAGCACCAGAGCCAATACACGCTGCACGCTCATTGTGACGCCTTCCTTGCGAATGCCTGTGCCTGCCCGCCAGCCATCATGCTACGGGAACCCGCGATGCATGGAAAAGGGGACGCAGCTCTTTTCCGGACGGAAAAGAGCTGCGTCCCCTTTTTTCACTTCAGCACGAAGTTCACGAGCCGCCCGGGGACTGCCACGACCTTGGCGATCTCCTTGCCGGCGATCAGTTCCGCGATCTTCGGATCGGCCACCGCCGCCGCCTTCATCGCCTCGGCATCGGCGTCAGCGGGCACGACCACGCGGCCGCGGAGCTTCCCCTGGATCTGCACCGGGATTTCGATCGTGTCGTCCTTGAGCCACTTCTCCGCGACAGCAGGCCATGCGGCCAACGACACGGGGGCGGGCCGGCCGAGAATCTCCCAGAGTTCCTCAGCGAGATGCGGCGCGAAGGGGGCGAGCACGGTCACGAACGGTTCGAGAATCGCCCGCGGCCGCCGCTCGAGCGGCGTGCAGAAATTCACGAACTCCATCATGCGAGCGATCGCGGTATTGAACGAGAGCGCGTGGATGTCCTTCGTCACCTTGTCGATCGTGCGGCTGATCTCGCGAAGCTGGTCATCGGTTGGGGCATCGTCGCAGACCTGCGGAGCGAGCGTGACCGCATCGGCCCGCTCGTCCACGACGAGACGCCAGCAGCGGTCGAGAAATCCTCGCACACCTCCCACGCCGGCCGTGCTCCAGGGCTTCGTCGCCTCCAGCGGTCCCATGAACATCTCGTAGAGCCTCAAGCTGTCGGCACCATGATCGCGGACGACCTGATCTGGATTCACCACGTTGCCGCGGCTCTTCGACATCTTGTAGGCCCGGCTCTCGACGCGGATCTTGGGCGCGTCGCGGAGCACGAAGTGCTCCCCCTGCTTCTCCACCTGATCGGCGCGAACCTTCACCGGGGAATCACCCTCCCCCTGCTGGCCCGCCATCACCCAGCCACCCTTCGCGCTGCGGTAGCCGGTGAACTCCATCTCACCGAGGATCATCCCCTGATTCACCAGTTTTCCGAACGGCTCGGCATGCGAGACATGGCCGCGGTCGAAGAGCACCTTGTGCCAGAACCGGCTGTAGAGCAGATGGAGCACGGCATGCTCCGCGCCGCCGACGTAGAGATCGACCGGCATCCAGGCCTTTTCGATCTCGGGGTCGAGAAAGCGTTCGGTGTTGTGGGGATCGAGAAAACGGAGGTAATACCAGCAGGAGCCGGCCCACTGCGGCATCGTGTTGGTCTCGCGACGATACCTCTTGCCGTCGCGTTCGACGAACAGCCAGTCAGCCGGTGACCGGGAGAGCGGGGGATCGGGCGTCTGGCCGGGCTTGAAGTCGGTGAGGTGCGGCAGGTGTACCGGAAGTTCGCGTTCGTCCACGCTGCGGATCGCGCCGGTGGGGTGGCCCTGGGAGTCGAGTTCATGCAGGATCGGGAAGGGTTCGCCCCAGAAACGCTGCCGACTGAAGAGCCAGTCGCGGAGTTTGTAGTTGACCGCCGGCCGGCCGAGTCCGGCAGCCTCGAGATCGTGCGACACCCGCGTGATGAAGGCCCGCGTGTCGAGACCGGTGTAGGGGCCCGACGCGATCGCCACGCCGTCTCCCGAGAAGAGTTCGCCCGTCGCCAGTGCGGCACCGTCGGCTGGCTCCACCACCGTGATCACATCGAGCCCGAAAGTCTTTGCGAATTCAAAGTCGCGGTCGTCGTGTGCCGGCACGGCCATGATCGCGCCGGTGCCATACGAGGCCAGCACATAGTCGGCCACCCAGACGGGGACGGGTGTGCCCGAGAGCGGATGCGAGACATACGAGCCGGTGAACACGCCCGTCTTGTCGCGGGCCAGGTCGGTGCGGTCGAGGTCGCTCTTCCGCGACGCCGCCTCGCAATACGTCCGGATCGCCTCGCGCTGCGCTGGCGCCGTCAGCCGGTCGAGCAGCGGGTGCTCCGGCGCGATGACCATGAAGGTCACGCCGTAGAGCGTGTCGGGGCGGGTGGTGTAGACGCGGAGCACGTCGTCGGGGGCACGCTCCGGGAGGCCGGCTTCGGCACGCAGCTTCTTCCACTGCTGGCAGGCCGCATCACCACCATCAGTCGGAGGGATGAAGAAATCGACCTCGGCACCGGTGCTGCGGCCGATCCAGTCGCGCTGGAGTTTCTTGATGCTCGCGGGCCAGTCGAGGCTCTCGAGTTCGCGGTCGAGCCGGTCGGCGTAGGCGGTGATCCGCAGCATCCACTGCCGCAGCGGAATCCGCACCACCGGATGGCCGCCCCGCTCGCTCACTCCGCCGATCACCTCCTCGTTGGCCAGCACCGTGCCGAGCGCGGGGCACCAGTTCACTGGCGCCTCCGACTGGTAGGCGAGCCGGTGCGTATCGCGGTAGGCCGCAACGGCCGCTTCGCCTTGGCCTGTGACCTCGGCGGGAATCGGCAGTTCGGCAATCGGCCGGCCCTTCTGCAGGGCGGTGTCGAACCAGGTGTCGAAGAGCTGAAGGAAGATCCACTGCGTCCAGCGGACGTATTCCGGATCGGTCGTCGCCAGCGAGCGGTTCCAGTCGTAGCTGAAGCCAAGCATCTTCAACTGACGGCGGAACGTGTCGATGTTGCGCTCGGTGCTCTCCCGCGGCGGGGTGCCCGTGCGGATCGCATGCTCCTCCGCCGGTAGGCCGAAGGCGTCGAAGCCCATCGGGTGCATCACGCTCGTGCCTCGCATCCGTTCGAACCGCGCCACGATGTCGGTGGCTGTGTAGCCCTCCGGATGGCCCACGTGCAGCCCGTCGCCGCTGGGGTAGGGGAACATGTCGAGTACGTACGTCTTGCGGTTCGCCGGCAGCCGCGGCGTGGCGAAGGTGCCGTGCGCGTCCCACCAGGCCTGCCACTTCGGTTCGATCAGGGACGGCTGGTAGCGGGGCATCTCGGGAATCCAGAGAACTGTGCGCGGGCGGCGCACGGGAAGGGAAACGAGCCTGCTTCGGTCTGAACTGGTCAGTCCGGGAGCGGACGATTCTAATGCCTGCAGGGGGACGGGCAACGAGCCCGCCCGCAGCAGCCCTCCGGACCCACTCATGACCACCGCGACCGAACAACCGATGGTATTGCAGCGGCTGCTGCTGCGGGCCTGCCGCAGCGCCGGCGGCCGCCTGAAGATGGCTGACTCGCTCGGCACGCGGCTGACCGGCCGGGAATTGCTGACGCGGATCTTCGCCGCCAAGGCCGTGCTCGATCGCGTGCTCGCGGCCGACGAGAAGATGGTGGGCGTGCTGCTGCCACCCACGGCCGGCGCGGCGGTGGTGAATGCGGCGCTCGCTCTCTCGGGCCGCGTGGCGGTGAACCTCAACTACACCACGTCGCAGGCTATCCTCGACGTCTGCATCGAGCGGGCGGGACTGAAGCACGTGATCTCGAGCCCGGCCTTTCTCACCCGGGTGAAGCTCGACGCGGGCACGAAGCTGCTCGATGCCGGCAACCTGCGGAAGCAGCTTGGCACGTTCGACAAGATTCGGGCGTTCGTCCACGCCACGATCACTCCGGTGGGGTTGCTTGAGAAACTGCTGGGGCTCGGTCGGATCCGTTCCGACGATGTGCTCACGGTGATCTTCACTTCAGGCTCCACCGGCGATCCCAAGGGGGTCGTACTTTCGGTGGAAAACGTGGGTTCGCAGGTCCGGGCGATCGACAGCATGTTGCACCTCTCAGCGGCCGACGTGGCGCTTGGCGTGCTGCCGTTCTTTCATTCCTATGGCTACACGACCACGGTCTGGACGCCGCTGACGCTCGAACCCGCCGTCGTCTATCACACCGATCCTCGCGATGCGCAGGCAGTCGGTCGGCTGGCGCGTGAATTTCACGCCACGCTCCTGATGGCGACGCCCACCTTCCTGCGCTACTACACGCGGCGGACACCGGCGGAGGATTTCTCGACGCTGGAAGCTGTGTTTGGCGCTGCCGAGAAGCTGCCGAAGGAGGTCTGCGACGCTTTCGAGAAGCGGTTCGGCCTGCGGCCCAGCGAGGCGTATGGTGCGACCGAACTCTCACCGCTGGTGGCGGCCAACGTGCCGCCGTCGCGGCATGTGCCGGGTCGGCCGGTCGATGCGCGGGAGGGCACGGTGGGTCAGCCGATCCTCGGCTGCCGGGCGCGGATCACCGAACGCGACAGTCTGAAGGAGCTGCCCGTCGGTCAGGATGGCATGCTCTGGATCAGCGGACCAAACGTGATGCAGGGCTACCTCAACCGGCCCGACCTGACGGCGAAGGTGGTGCAGGATGGCTGGTACTGCACCGGCGACATCGCCAGACTTGATGCCGAGGGGTTCATCACGATCACCGGTCGCGAGAGCCGGTTTTCCAAGATCGGCGGGGAGATGGTGCCGCACCTCACCATCGAGGAGGCGGTGAACGAGGCGCTGGGCGCTGCGGAAGGGGAATTACTGGCGGTGGTGACGGCCGTTCCTGACGCTACCAAGGGGGAGCGACTGATCGTCTTTCACCTACCTATCTCCCAGAGCCCGACTGAGATCGTGCAGAAACTCCTGCAACGTGGCCTGCCAAACCTCTGGGTGCCGTCGGCCGGCAGCTTTGCCGAGATCGCAGAACTGCCGGTGCTCGGATCGGGGAAACTCGACCTGCGGCATCTGGGCGAGATGGCCCGAGAGCGGTTCCCAGCTTGAGCGATCACCAGAAGGAATGCCCCGTGACGCCTTCCGGCCCAACGCTGCCGCTGGCGATTCTGGCTGGTCGGGCCGACGACATGCGGGCTGAGATCGTCGTGCGCATCTCAGGATGCGGGGCGGGCGACGGTGGCCGGCTCCACCTCACGGGCACGCTCGTGGGCCCCCGACGTGGCCGCGACATGACGCTGCCAACGACGGTGAAAATGGTCGACGTCACGGCCGAACACGCGGCAGCCGCCGACGCGGGACAGGCTCTCGCGCGGGCCGTGTTCACAGAGCCTGCCTACTGGACGCCCGAACTTCCGAATCTCTATAGGCTGCACGCGGAGGTCCAGCATGGCGATCAAACCGTCGCCGTCCTCGAGCGAATGGTCGGCCTCCGGCGGCTGGGCGTGCGTGGCCGATCACTATGGCTCGAAGGGAGGCGTTGGGTGCCGCGCGGCGTGACGATTCCCCCGACGGGCTTCGATCCAACGTCGCTGCGGAGTCTCTCTGCCGCCGCCGTAGTTGACGATCCGACCGACGCGACCTGTGCGGCCGCCGATCAGGTGGGCGTGGCCATCATCGCTCGGCTCACGGATGCGGCTGGCCGGCCACTCGACTCCGCGGGAGCCAGGGGGCGAATTGCCGCCTGGGCGGTGCATCCATCAGTGGTGCTCGCCGTGGTGCCGCGGACGATACCCCCAAAAGAGACCGCGGCGATCGTCGCTGCCATGCGTCCACTCAAGGGCACGATGCTCGTGGGTATGGAGGTGGATGGCACGCAGCCACCCGATCCGGTGCCCGCAGCGATCGTTGGCGGAGTCGATTGCATCATCGTGGATCTTCCTTGCGACGGCCTGCCCCACGATGGGTGGCGTGTAGGGAGCCCATGGGGGACGGACAAGCCGCTGGTGGCCCAGCGGGCTGTGGCCGCGGGCAACACGGCGGAGTACCGGCAGGAGTGTGATCGGCTGCAGGCTGCACTTGCCGTCTGGGGGCTCGCTGAGGGAGCGAAGCAGCTTCCCTGGGACTGGGCGGGGTATCTGACTACCGCGTGGTAGCATCACGCTGATGACAGCCTTCGATCCAGACCGCTATTCCCGGCAGGTGCGATTCATGCCGCTCGGCCCCGAAGGGCAGGCCAGGCTTGCCGATGCCCGCGTGGCCATCGTTGGCTGCGGGGCGCTTGGCGGCGTGGTGGCGATGACGCTCGTGCGGGCGGGCGTGGGATTCGTGCGGATCATCGACCGCGATCTGCCCGAACTCTCGAACCTGCCGCGGCAGGTACTCTTCGACGAGGCCGACGTGGCTGCCGGTGTTCCCAAGGCTGCGGCCGCGGCGGCGCATCTCCGCCGGATCAACTCCGCCGCGAAGATCGAGCCGGTGATCGCCGATCTCACGCCCGCGAATGCAGAGTCGCTCCTCCGCGGCGTGGACGTGATCGTGGATGGTACCGACAACTTCGAGGCCCGGTTTATCGTCAACGAATATGCCTGCCGGCATGGCATCCCGTGGGTGTATGGCGGCGCGATCGGCGCCGAGGGCCGCGTCATGACGGTGTTGCCGGGCACGACAGCCTGCCTGCGGTGCCTCATCCCCGATCCGCCAGCTCCCGGCGTGATGCCGACGTGCGATACGGCCGGCATCATCGGCCCGACTGCAGTCGTGGTGGGGGCCATCGAGGCAGCCGAGGCGATCAAGCTGATTGTGGGTACGACCGACGGCGTGGGTAGTCGGCTGCTGGCGTGTGACCTCTGGGAGGGTGTCTGGCGGTCGATCGATCTCTCCTCGCTCGCCGAGCAGGGCTGTGCCACCTGTCGCGGTGGCGATTTTCCCTGGCTCGAGGGCAGGATGGGCACGCAGGCCGCGGCCATCTGTGGCCGTGATGCGGTACAGGTGGCGGCTGCTCGGCCCGGGGCCGTGGATTTGGCCGCACTGGCGGCACGGCTTGAGGCCTTCGGGGCCGTGACGGCGAATCCGTGGCTTGTCCGCGCTGAAGTGGAACCGGGGATTCTACTCTCCGTGTTTGCCGATGGCCGGGCGATCGTGGCTGGCACCCGTGACGAATCGAAGGCCCGGGCGATCGTGGCCCGCTACGTCGGTGCCTAAAAGGTAAAATGGCGAGAATGGGCAAGGGTGGGCGGAGGGCGATTTTCGTGGCACGGAGTGTGCTGCCCTCCGTGGAGGCAAGTTTTTAACTTGTCCTTGTCTCCGGCATCGATTCCCCACGGGCCGATCTCCTTCGCGTCCCAAAAAATACCTCCGCTCCCCATTTTCCCCACATTTTTCGGGCAAAAAAGGCGCGCCGAAAACTTGCCCTGACCGAACCAGAGCGCATAATCGCGTGATAGCAGAACAGGCGTTCGCTATTTAGTGTTTCACTGAGAGGTTTTCCCAATGGTTCGCCGCACCTGGTTTCGATCGGCTTTTCCTGTCCGCAAGCATG
>JBBAVO010000016.1:0-25257 GCA_040397635.1 Pirellulales bacterium | reverse complement strand
GGGAGCCGAAGCAGGACTTCGACGCCGGCCTCGCCGCCGCCGTTGCCTGGTGGCGGGATCATGGCGGACGCCGGTAGCCCGCCCTCGTTGATCGGCATGGCAGGATGCCATGCGGTTGGCGAGCCCCGGCGGCGCGATGGTGTGTGCTTCGTGAATACAGCCACCTACTCCAAAGCGCCATGGCCGAGGATGAATTTTCGTGTGCCGGCCGGGCCGTCGAAGATCACAATGCCGACGGCGCGGGGGCCGGTGCCGCTGATTCCCGTGATGCTGCCCTCGCCGTACTCGGCGTGCCGTACCCGCTGTCCGACCTCGTAGGTTCGCTTGACCGGCGGCAGGCCACCCAACCGGCTTGCGAGGTCTGACGCCCGCCCGATCGCCGCATCGAGGCCGCGTCGACGGGATGCCGCGTCCTTCTGCCGCGGTCGCGGCCGCATTTCGATCCCTGCAGACGCGTCCGAGTCTTCCAGTTCCAGCACGAGGCCATCCGCCCGAAGCGTCGTGGGGCCGCGGACCGGCACTCCGGCGGAGTCGGCGTTCGGTTCATCGTCCCGGGCGACCTGTGCATACTCGTCGCTCCACTCCCGGCCGGGGCCGGCCCAGGGAACGCCCAACGTCGGGGCCTCGGCACCGGTGACCACCGTCTCGGTGCCGGTCATTTCGGTGAGAAACAGGCTCGGGGCCGAGATGCGGCGGGTGCCGCGGTAATCACGCATGCGGGAGGCACTGGCGTGCACCTCCTCACGGCCCCGCGTGATGCCCACGAACACCAGCCTCCGTTCCTCCTCCAATTGATCGGGATGATCGAGGCTCCGCTCGTGGGGCAGGATGCCGTCTTCCATCGCCACCAGGTAGACCACGGGGAATTCCAGACCCTTGGCGGCATGGAGCGTCATCAGCGAGACACGGTTGTCCTGCGCATCCCAGACATCGGTGTCAGCCACCAGGGCGGTCGATTCCAGAAACGCCCCCAGGGCATCGTCGCCGGGAACCACGGGCTGGAATGACTCGTCGCACTGTCGGGCCGCGGTCACGAGTTCCTCGACGTTGGCCAGACGATCCTCTCCGCCCTCGTCTCCCCCATCCGCCGTGAGCATCGTGCGATAGCCTGTCTTGTCGAGCACCGCATCGAGCAAGGCGGCCACGCCGCTCGTCGCCCCCCCGGCGAGTTCGGCCAGTTCGCCGTGAAGCCGCCCAAACTGGACCAGCGCCGTGGCGGACCGCTTCGAGATGCCTTGAATTGTGGGCGCCACGGCGGCCGCCTCCAAGAGGCTGGCCCGGCGGTCACCGGCCCATGACAGCAACCTGTCGAGCGATTGTTTGCCGATGCCGCGCGGCGGCACGTTTACCACTCGCAGCAGCGCCTCGTCGTCGCGGGGGTTCTTGAGGAGACGCAGCCATGCGACCACGTCACGGATCTCGCGACGTTTGAAGAACTCGAGCCCGCGCACGAGCGCGTAGGGAACGCCGCGACCACGCAATGCCACCTCGAGCGACCGCGACAGGGCGTTCGTGCGAAACAGGATGGCGTAATCCCGGGGCGTGCGCGAGCCGCCCGCCAGGGCGATGGCAATCTCGTCAGCGATGCGATCAGCCTCGTCGTGGCTGGATGCATCGAGCACGATCCGAACCGGAGGGCCCGGGGGAGCGTCTGTGATCAATCGCTTCGGTTTCCGACGGCTGTTGTGGGCGATGAGCCGGTCGGCGGTGCCGAGAATGTTGGAGGTGCTCCGATAGTTGTGTTCAAGCGTGACGACTGTGGCGGCGGGGTAGTCTCGCTCGAATTCCAGAATGTTGCGGATGCTCGCCCCCCGCCACCCGTAGATCGCCTGATCGGGGTCACCTGTCACCGCGAGGTTCGGGTGATCGATCGAGAGTCCACGCACGATGCAATATTGCACCGCGTTGGTGTCCTGGTATTCGTCAACCAGGATCCAGCGGTGCCGGGCGTCGAGCATGTGCCGCAGGTCGGCATTGTCCATCAGCATGCGGGCCACGTGCACGAGCAGATCGTCGAAATCGACCGAGTTCGCCGCGAGGAGCATCTGCTGGTACACGGGCCAAACCCGTTGGGCCACCTCCTCCACCGGACGGCCCCAACGGGGCTCAAACGACTCGGGCGTGACGAGATCGTTCTTGGCCCGGCTGATTACCCCTGCCACGCGATCGATCGGCGTGTGGGTGAGCGACAGTCCGAGTTTCTTGGCGGCCCGTTTGAGCAACGAGCCGGCATCGTCGGGGTCGAGGATCGAGTAGTCGCTCGTGAGGCCGGCCAGGCGGGCGTGTCGGCGGAGGAGACGGGCGGCGAACCGGTGAAATGTTCCCATCTCGACCGGTTGCGGTCCGACGAGTTCCGACACACGGCGACGCATCTCGTCTGCGGCCTTGTTCGTGAACGACAGCGCCACGATCTGCTCGGCCGGGACGCCGGCAAAGATCAGGTGTGCGATCCGGTGTGTCACGACGCGTGTTTTGCCGCTCCCTGGCCCTGCTAGCACCAGCAGCGGTCCCTCGACATGCGTGGCGGCAAGCCGTTGCGACGGGTTGAGCGAGTCCAGAGAAAGCGCTGAAGGATGGGCTGGCACGGGAGTTTCGGGGGGTGGCGGGACCGTGTGCCCCGGCGACGGCGTGGCCCTTCGTACGGTCCACAGGTAGCCGGTTTCCGGACATTTGGATTATATTCAGGATCCATCAGTCACGGGCACATTCGCCCGGTAGACCGCCGAATTCATGTCGCACGGGAGGGACCCCATGCCCCGCATTCCTTACAAGAACCTGACACAGTCGGACGAAATGGCCGAGAAGCTCGAAATGAGTACGGCTGAAATCGGACTGTCTGTCCGCACCACCAACTGCCTCGAGGAAAAAGGCATCTTCACGGTGCACGACCTGCTCAACTGCACCCGGGCCGATCTTCTTTCCATTTCCAACTTCGGTGAGAAAACGTTGGAAGAGGTCTATCGTGCCCTCGAAAAAATCGGTTTTTATCGCACCAGCCCCGCGTCGCCGGCCGGCTCCACCGGGCCACGGTCGCTGCGTGGCATGGTCGGCAGTGTTGCCGGGAGCCACGAGACCCGTGAAGAAAGCTGCAGTCAGGCCTGACGAGAACGGTTCGGAGGCGGGCAGCGTCGGGTGCGCGGAGATGCACCGCGTGTGACGTTGCATGGACATAGACATGTCGGCCCGCAGGAGATCGATCGTGAGGCTGCCGCGATTTTTCGCAAAAAAACGCGGCCATCGGCGGACTGGCTCTCGAGACTGGGGAGTCTTTGGCGACGGTCTGTTCCACGGGACGCTGCTGGTGGCCGGCCTCTGTTTCGGCGCGATCCTCGTGTCTGGCGTGGCTGCTCCGGAGTGGCGGATCAACCACGAGTTTCGCGAAAGCAAAGGCACGATCCTCGCCAAGGGATTGGCGCGAACGACCGTCGCCGATCCTCCCGGCACGGTGATCACGAGTTGGCGACCCTGTCTCCGCATCCGGTATCTAACCGATGGGACCGTGCGTGAATCGTGGAGCCACGGCCCGTCCGCCGAGAACACCCCCGACCGAGAGGCGGCGTTGCGTCGGCTCGCTGAATGGAAGCTCGGTGAAGAGACAACGTGCTGGTATGACCCATCGGCACCCCAGACGGTGGTGCTGCAACGGGGCTATAGCTGGTGGCTCTGGCTGCTGTCTCTCCTGCTGCCGGGCGCCCTCGTTCTCATCGGTGGAACGGGCCTGGTCCGCGGCCTGCGTGCCTGGGGCAAGTCGGAGGAGCACCGGGCTGCGTCCGTCGGACTTTCTGAATTGCTCGATCCGCTGGCTCAGCCGGCGCAGGCAGCTCCCGGCTATCCAGCCGTTCCCGTGTGGGACGATCTGGTCAATTCACCGGGGACGATCCTGCGGTATCGGCTGCCGATCGAAAGCCCTGAGAGTTGGACGTTGGTGGGCTTTGGGTTGTTCGCCGTGCTCTGGAATGCCGTCGTCGTCGTGCTCGCCGTGGGGGCCGGCTTGGACCTGTTGGGGGGCAGAATTGACTGGTGGCTGTTTGCTCTCCTGGTACCGTTTCTGGGCGTGGGCATCGGCGGCGGCGTCCTGTTTGCAAGAAGCCTTGTTTTCGCGACGGCTATTGGTCCTACACAACTCGAAATCTCGGATCATCCGATGCTCCCCGGTCGGCGGTACGACGTTCTCCTTGCGCAGGGAGGCACGGGTACGATTCGATCACTCACCCTATCGCTCGAATTGGAGGAACAGGCGACGTTCCGCCAGGGAACCGACACGCGCACGGAGCACGTGGTCGTCTGGAAAGAGCCGGTGGCAGATTTTCATGACATCAGTGCGGAGCCTCATTCCCGGTTCGAGGCGCGGGCGGTGGTCGAGATTCCCCAGGACGCCATGCATTCCTTCACATCGGCCCATAACGCCGTCCGTTGGCGGCTCGTCGTGCGTGGCACGCCCGAACGCTGGCCGGCGTTTTCCCGGATTTTCCCGGTCGTCGTGTTTCCGCCCAACGCCGAGGTGCCTGCGCCACCGCCTCGACCGCTGGCGTCCCGCGATGCGTTGCGATCGACCGAGGTGTCACGATGAACACCGCAGCCGATCGCGGCCCGGCCATGCCGAGAGTCGAGGTGCAGTTTGACAGGCCACATCGTCAGCATGAGCCCCGTGATCAGGTCGCCGTCCGTTACCGCATCGAGGGCTGCGATGGAGAACGCATCCATGCGATCGAGCACTCCGTCCTGTGGTACACCGAGGGGAAGGGCGAGGAAGATCTCGGGGTACATTTCTTCCAGCGGATCACGGACCGTGCGATGATGCCACCGGCGCTGACGGCCGGCGCATTCTCAACGCCCTTGCCGCAGAGTCCGCTCTCCTACGAAGGGCTGATCGTCAAGGTCCGCTGGTGCGTCCGGGTGCGGCTGTTCTTTGACGGCTCCCGCGACTTCGTGTCGGAGCACGTCTTCGTCCTCGGGCGGATTCCACCCGCCCGTCTTTCGGAATCGAGGGCCTGACGGAAGCGTGCCATGGTGTCGAATCCATTTTCAACACGATTCACTCGGCCGGGAAGGATCGAGCCGCTCGATGAGGCGGGCCGGCCTGTCGATGTCGAAGGGCTGCTTGAACGGCTCCGGGATCTCGGTGGCACGGCGGCCATCGTCGGCCCTCACGGCAGCGGCAAGTCGACGCTGCTGGCGTCTCTCGCCGAGGCGATCGAACGCCGTGGTGGTCAATCGCCGCGCATCCGTCTGCGTTCGTGGCGGGACGGGCTTGCGGCCTGGAGGGCGATCAGCCAGTCGGTGGCTGGCGAGACGGTCTGCATCGACAGTTGGGAATGCATTGGCCCTGCCACCCGGATCCTGTTGCGACTGGCCGCCCAACTCTCGGGCTGTGGGCTGCTTGTGACTTCGCACCGTCGAGTGGGCATGCCGGAACTCACGCGGTGCGGCACGAGTGCAAGCCTGCTGCGTGCCATTGTCCGCAACCTTCCGCATTACCCGGACTGGCACGGGACGCTGATCTGCGAGGCCGACATCGAGGCGGCATTTGCCAACCACGGCGGCAATCTTCGCGAGTCGCTTTACACGCTCTATGACCGTTTTGAAGAGGGCCCACGCCGCATCCGTGCGGTCGTGGGCACCGGTCCTGACGGCCATGACGGTTCTGACGGCGGCCATCACGGAATTCATGAATTCGCAGACGGCTTTTCTTACGCAGGCGCACCAGAGCGCAACCTAGGCTAGGGAAGATGGTGATCGAGCCGGCGTGACCGGCCGGTCGGCCCACCGAGCTTCAGGAGTGTGAGATGAGAATCCGGCGTCCCCTCTTCATCGTGCTGTTGGCAGGCGGTGCGGCATGCATGATGCCGTCCGCGTGCGAGGCGCAGTGCTGCCTCTCCGAACTCTTTGCGGGCTGCCGCAAGGCGCCTGCGGCGTATGCGGTGGCGCCGGTCCCTGCGCCGATCTTCGCGCCCGTCGCGGCTCCGATCCCGGCACCGCCGCCGCCGGTCGTCGTGCCGGTGCAGCAGGTGAGCTACGTGCCCGAGACCACCTACCGGACGCAGTACCAGTGCGTGCCCGTCACC
Source organism: Pirellulales bacterium (assembly GCA_040397635.1). Classification (GTDB taxonomy): domain Bacteria; phylum Planctomycetota; class Planctomycetia; order Pirellulales; family UBA1268; genus CAMCQY01. The sequence continues at coordinate 19,192 of JBBAVO010000016.1, read as the reverse complement.
AGCTACAAGCCGTCGAGTGAAATTGATCCCTGCACCGGATGCCCACGGGAGTGCATGGAGCAGGTGACTCAGTACGTGCAGCAGCCGGTGAATGTGCCGGTGACGCAGTACCGCGCCGTGTACTCGACCAAGTACGTGCAGATGCAGCCTGGATACTCGGCGCCTGGTGCCTACGGCGTGCCGGGAGCGGCGACGGCGCCGATGATGGCGCCCACCACCGCAGGCGCGGTGTCGAGTCCTTTCGCTTCTACCGTCCAGACGACTCCTCAGGCCTGGGGCGCTGCCGGAGCCGATGTGCCGCAGCAAATGATCCAGCCTGGGCAGCCGCAGAACATCGCAGCTCCGGCGATGGCGCCTGCCATGGTGCCGCAGCAGGGCATGCAACAGCCTGTCTACCAGCAGCCGACCTTCCAGCAGCCGGTCGTGCCACAGAGCGGCACGTACGCGGCACCCGCGCCTGCGGCTGTGCAGCCTCAGCCCACCGCCCCGCCGATGCTCGCGCCGACACCCTCGCTGAAGCCGATTCCCGAACTGCAGCGGACGCCGGCAGCGAACGGAACGGGCTCCGCAGCTTCGACCGCACCCACCACCCCCGGTGGCACGGGAATCACCGCGCCAATGATGCAGCCGTATCGGGCCCCCGCGATCGGCACGCCGGCTCCGTCGCTGGCCCCCATGAGCGGGAATGGCACGGGCGGCACAAGCACCACTGACAGCAATGGCATGCCGGTTCTCCCTGGCGGCGGCCCCAACCCTACCACGGGTGCATTCCCGAAGCTGCTCGAACCGACCGGACACACCACATCATGGCAGCACACCACCGGATGGCATCCGTCGCAGATGGCACGGCCCACGGGCTACCCGACGGCCGCACTGCCCGGCCGCGTGCAGTAGCGTCTGGCCTGATACGATGACGACTCAGGACTCCGCGCGATGCCGCCCGCATCCGCGGTGATGGTTCCCAGGTCGTCGTCCAGAGGCACGCCGTGACGAATGCCGAGATCGCAGCCACGTTCGAGCAGGTCGCCGATCTGCTCGAGTATCAGGGGGGCAATGTCTTCCGCGTGCGGGCATACCGCAACGCCGCCCGGATCATCGACGGCATGGTCGAGTCGCTGGCCACCGTCCGGGACGATTCCAGCCGCTCCCTGACCGACCTCGAGGGTGTCGGCAGCGACCTGGCCGAAAAGATCGGCACGCTTCTCGACACGGGCGGACTGCCGCTGCTGACCGACCTGCAAAAGGCGGTGCCGGCGGTGGTGTTTCAGCTGATGCGGGTGCCTGGGCTTGGCCCCAAGAAGGTGAAGCTGTTGGTCGATCAGTTGGGCATCGACTCCCTTGACGCGTTGGAAAAAGCCTGTCGTGATGGACAGGTCGCGGGAGTGAAGGGATTCGGGGCGAAAACCCAGGCGACGATTCTGGGAAACATCGCCTTTGCCAAGGACCCAGAGCATGCCCGGCTGCTCTGGCAGGAGGCCGACGCGATCGTGCAGGACGTGCTTGTCTGGATGCGTGGGTGCCCGCAGGTACGGCGAATCGAAGGGGCAGGCAGCTGGCGGCGGGGCCGGGAGACGGTGGGCGATCTCGATTTTGTCGTGGACAGCGACGACTCCGTCGCCGTCATGGACAGGCTGCACGCCTGGAACGAGACGTCGGCGGTGTTGCTCCGCGGGGAGACAAAGACGAGCGTCCGCGGGCCACGGGGCGTGCAAATCGATTTACGGGTCGTCGAACACGGCTCATTCGGGGCGGCGCTCCAGTATTTCACCGGTTCGAAGGAGCACAATGTGCGGCTGCGATCGTTGGCCCGCGACCGGGGGCTGACGATCAACGAATACGGCGTCTTTACACTTGGTTCGGAAGCCGAGGGCGACACGAAGCCCAGCAAAAGAGCGTTGGTCGCCGGTGCGACCGAGCAGGACGTCTACGGTGCGGTGGGGCTGTCATGGGTGCCGCCAGAACTTCGCGAGGCTCGTGACGAAATCAAAGAGGCCGAACGCGGCACGCTGCCTGCGTTGGTGGAGCTGGCCGATCTGTGCGGCGATCTCCACATGCACACCACTGCCACCGACGGCGAGGACACGCTCGCGGAGATGGTCCGTGCGGCGATCGCCCGCGGGCTCCAGTACATTGCGATCACCGATCATGGCCAGCGGGTGACGATGGCCCGAGGCCTCGACAAAGGTCGCCTCTTGAAGCAATGGGACGACATCGATCGGCTCAATGAATCCCTGGCCGAGGAATCCCTGGCCGAGGAATCCCTGGCCGAGGAAGGCAGCCCGCCGATCGTGGTGCTGAAGGGGATCGAGGTTGACATGCTGGAGAAGGGTGGGCTCGACCTTCCCGACGAAGTTTTAAAGAAGGCGGATTGGGTGGTCGCCAGTCTGCATTACGGGCAGAATCAGCCCCGGGAGCAGATCACGGCCCGGATCATCGAGGCGATCGAGAATCCATACGTGAGCGTGATCGGCCATCCCACCGGGCGGCTGCTCAACCGTCGTCCGCCGTACGACGTCGATATCGAGGCGGTGATCGACGCCGCGGCGCGGACGGGAACGTTTCTGGAGATCAATGCCAACCCGTGGCGGCTCGACCTCAACGAGCATCACGCAGCCGCCGCGAAAAAAGCGGGTGTGAAGATCGTGATCTCCACCGATGCGCATTCGACGCGGGGCCTCGACATGATGCGGTGCGGTGTGCTGCAGGCCCGCCGCGCTGGCCTCGAGGCCAGCGACGTTGCCAACACCCAGACCCTCGCCGGGCTCCGAAAACTGATGAAGCGGTGAGGGGCTGCGGCCTTGCAGCGTGTCTTCGAGCGACGGCTCCACGTCAGTTCGGGGCTGCCCACGCCCCGTCGCCGGACGTTCGCTCCGGCCATCCATGGCCTTCGCTCACTCGATGCTGACTGCGCTCCGGCATCCTGCCTGCGCTTGTCAGCAACGCCGGCTCTCGGGGCATGGGCAGCCCCTCACGGATTCCGCAGGACGCATAGCGATACAGCGTTAGGCCCGGAGGGCCGGGTTAGCACCAGCGGGCGGAGGCCCGCCAAGCGAAAATGGCAGGATGCCACGTTTCGCGTGTAAACGGCTAGCCGGGGATCGGCGGAAGCTCGAGGAGCTTTTGGATTTTTCGACCTTCTGGGGAATGCGCTGCCGTAGGTCGTGGAAGGAGACTTGGCCGCACGGCCCGAGGCCTGAAAGCCAACGCGACGAGCCCTTCCGCCGTCGGATCGGCGGACGAAGTACTTCTGCCGTCCCCGGCGGCGCAGCACTACCGAGGCTTCACGCACCGGAAGCCGATGTGGTTGCAGCCGCTCGAGGGCTCACCTTTGCCGCGGGTGCCCACGATGTAGCGGGCGCAGTATTGGTCGGAGCAGAGAAAGGAACCGCCACGCAGGATGCGTTTCTTTTCATGCGGTTCCTGGGGGTCGAAGCTGTCCGCCGGACCGATGGGATTGTGCTCGGGCTTGCCCGCCGCGAAGGCCGTGGCATACGCATCGTGGCGATACCAATCGGAACACCACTCCCAGACGTTCCCCGACATGTCGTGAAGTCCGTAGGGATTGGCCGGAAAACATCCCACCGGCGCCACGGCGGCGTAGCCGTCAGCGGCGGTATTCTCCAGTGGAAACCGCCCCTGCCAAGTGTTGGCCATAAATCGGCCGCCGGGTCGGAATGCATTGCCCCAGGGGTATAGGTTGCCAGCGAGCCCGCCTCGTGACGCGAATTCCCACTCGGCTTCCGTGGGGAGCCGTTTGCCGGCCCACGCCGCGAAGGCCGTCGCGTCTTCGTACGCGATCTGCACCACGGGATCGTTGCCACGGCCCTCGATCGAACTCGCAGGGCCGGTGGGATGCCGCCAGTCGGCCCCCGCCACGTAGTTCCACCAGACGTAATGATTGGTCAGCGGGACGGGGTCTGACGGTGGCGTGAAGACCAGAGAGCCGGCAACAAGGTTTTCAGGGGGTGCCTCAGGAAAATCCTCCTGTCTGGGCGGTCGTTCCGCCACCGTGACATAGCCCGTCGCCGCAACGAACTCAGCAAAGCGGTCGTTTGTCACCTCCGTGCGATCCATCCAAAAGCCATCGACACGCACAGGATGAATCGGACGCGCGTCACGCATCGGATCGGGACCACCAAACGGCTGCCCTCGCGGGTCGGCGCAGCCCATCGAGAACTCGCCTCCAGGGATCCAGGCCATGTCCGCCGGCGATTCCCCTGGTGCCGACTGCGAGTCTGCTGCGGTTGGCTGAAACCCACCGATGCCAGCTCGAGGCCTTCCGTCTGTGCGGTCGAGGATGGTCGAACTGATCGTCCACACAATCGCCGCTGCGGCCAGACCGATTCCGATCTGCACCGCCACGGCAGGCAGCCGGCGCGAGAATGTGGCGCCCGAGGAGGGTGTGTCGCGAGTGGGAGGTCGTTTCATGCGGAACGCCGCAGGGTGCGTTCGAAGCGACGCCGGAGCGATCGGCGGCGGACAGGACTCCACCATTTCGAAAAAGCCTTGCGGGCGATATCGGCCTGCCTGTTCTCATCGTCACACAACGAGACAAGCATGTCGCGATTGGGGCCTGCGTCGGCGGTTCGTGCCCAGCGTTCAAAGCGGTCTGCCGCGGACGCATGGTCGGTGAACTCCCCCAGCGTCTTCTGGAGTTGCTCGAGAGACTCTTGGCATCGGGCGAGCGCGCGGGCTGGAAAGATAGAGGCGAAAATTTCCAGTGAGTAGCGAAGCTTTTTGCCTTCGATTCGTAGCGAATGGATCTCATCCGGGTCGTGCAGCTTGTGGTCTGCCTGCTGGAAGAATGAGGCAATCATCGGCTTGAACCGCCGGCGCGCAAAGGTCCGAAAGCCGAGCCGACGTCGTCGGCTGCAGACATCCTCAAGGAGTCGATCGACCCGTGACTTCCAGCCTGCGTCAACGAGTTTGTCGAACTGCTCCTGAATCGGACCGCGTGACCTGCGTCGCTGTTTGGAAAGCATCGCGATTAGTCGGGATCGCGCCCGAGCCGGGTTGTTGCTTGCCAGACGCGCGGTGAGCACGTCGAGATCGCGTGCCTCGCCGGCCGCGCGACGCAGTCGCCGGAGCCTCTTTTCGAACCAGTCGCGGCGTTTGTCGGGGAGTATGGCGTGAAATGCATCGAACGCGGCCAGCGTGCGTCGCGTCGCGACTCGCAATTGATGGACATGGTCGGCGTTGTCCGGCTTCGTGCAGGACGCCCGGAGTTGCGTCCAGACGGCATCGAAGCGTCTGCGGAGCGTTTGGGCCGCTACCTGCCCCACGGGCAGGCGGTGGTCATCGCTCACGAGCCATTTCTTCGATGCCGCCATCTGAACCGATCCGCACGATGCGACACTCGCCGCACGGCACCGTTGCCGGACGGACGCCGTGTCGAGGGCGCCGCCGCTGACACTCTACCGGTTTCGGGTGCCCCGATTCCAGCAGGGTGGCAAAAGGGTTGGCGGGAGGCGGCCTGGGATCACGAAGCTTTCCTGAGACCCACCTGATCGGGGCCCGGTTGGGCGGGCAACGGCGGTTGCAGCGGCGCTTTGGTGACGATGATTCGAGACGTGAAGACTGTCCCGGCCCCCATGGCCCCCTCGCCGCTCCATCGTCGGCCAGTAATTTCCACCTCGTCTCCCGGCGCGATGAGATCGACTTCCGTAGCATCGACGATCATGACCTCCGCGTCGTCGGCGAGCGGCAGGGTGAGACGGCGGATGCGGCCCGCGTCCACCTTCACCTGAAGCGTGTTGTTGCGAACCTGTACCACCGTGCCAACGACGGTGGTAAGTGTGCGGACGCGAACCGGATCGGGCGTAAAGTCGCGAGGTGGTGTGACGATCTCGATGGCGTGGATCGGCTCCGCAGCACGGCCCTTGTCATCCACCTGTGCCCGCAGGCGGACCGTGGTGCCCGGCTTGATGGCGGCCACTGATGTGCGGCCTCCCACCTGCATCAGCGTGACGCCGGCCGGGTGAAGTTGTGCGATCAGCACGGCCGCGGACGGATCGACCGAGCCGCCTTCGGTGAAGGCCACCATGCCACCGGCCAGCGAGCCTGTCGTCGCTCGCACCCGGCCGGTGAACGACTCCTCGGGAAGGTTGTCGATGACCATTTTGTTTCGTTCGACGGGCACCGTGATTGCCTTGTTCGTGCCGCGGCAGGCCCCCAGCCCCCAGAGCCGCTCGTAGCTCTTCTGGATGGCGGCAGATTTGTAGAACGTGCCCCAGTGGAGGGTGCCGTCCGCCGCGACGGGAGGCAGCGGATCGTGTCCGTCGGCGTAGGGATTGTAGGGCTGGCCCAGCACGGGCGTGGAGCAGGCGCCGAGTATCAAACAGGTGACCAGCCTCGCCATCCACGGCAGGCAGGCACGGCGAACAGAGTGCGGTCGTAGCATCGGGAGGCTCCCGCGGCAGAAGGGAGGGCGGTGAGAACACAGCCTCAGCGTCATAGGCGACAGCCGGCTTGTTCCTCGACCCGACGTTACTTCGGCGTTCCTTCCGAATCAAAACAGCCAGCCGGCCAAAAGGCAGGCGGTGCTGTTTTTGCCGGTCAAAACGCTTCCTTCAGCCGTACGCCCGATGGTCAAACGCGGGGCTACAGGTCGTCCGATCCGCCGTCGTTACGGCTGCCCACCTGGCCACCAGTTTCTCCCGCAGAGAGGGAGTCTCCGCCGAGGGGGGCGGCCTCCAGCAGAGGAAACTGCCGCGTCAGCACGTTGTCGCGATCAATCCGCAGCGCGTCGAGCGCCTCGGGACGTACGCGAACCTCGGCCGACTGGAAGGTGTTGAAGCCAGTGCCGGCAGGAATGAGGTGGCCCAGGATTACGTTCTCCTTGAGGCCGACAAGATTGTCCACCTTGCCGGCGAGCGCCGCCTCGGTAAGCACCTTTGTCGTCTCCTGGAAACTCGCAGCCGAGATGAAGCTCGAACTCTGCACGCTGGCCTTGGTGATGCCCAGCAGTTGCGTGCTTGCCGAAGCGGGCTTCGGCTTTGCGCCCTTGGCAGGAGTGCCTCCCAGCGCCTCGATCTGGGCATTCGCCTGGCTCAGCACTTCCTTGGGAACAACGCTGCCCACCGCGAACTCGCTGTCGCCCTTCTCCGTAATCCGCAAGCCAGCGGCGATCTTGTCGTTAGCCTGCTTGAATTCGAACTTGTCCAGCACGCTGCCGGGAAGCAGATCGGTGTCGCCGACCGTCTCGATCTTCACCTTCCGCAGCATCTGCGAAACGATGATCTCGATGTGCTTGTCGTCGATGTCCACCCGCTGGCTGCGGTAGACGTTTTGAATCTCACGCACCAGGTACCGCTGCACCTCCTCCTCGCCGGAGATGCGAAGAATGTCGTGCGGCACCAGCGGGCCATCGACCAACGCCTCGCCGGCCTTGACGATGTCACCTGCGTGCACGCGAAGATGCTTGCCGTGCGTGACAAGATGCTCGCGCTCGACGCCGCTCTCGTTCTTCACAACGATGGTCCGCTTGCCGCGACGCTTCTCGCCGAGAAGTTCGACCTTGCCGTCAATCTCAGCCATGATGGCGGGATCCTTCGGCTTCCGAGCCTCGAAGATCTCGGTGACCCGGGGGAGACCACCCGTGATGTCCTGCGTGCCAGAGGCCTCGCGAGGCGTCTTGGCAAGAACATGACCAGCAGCCACCTTCTCGCCCGGCGAGACTTCGATGTAGGCCTTTTCGGGCAGGTAGTAGAAGTCGAGGATCTTGCCCGACTCGTCTTCCAGCACGACCTGCGGATGGTAGACGCCCTTGTGCTCCATCACCATTCGCCGCAAGTGTCCGCTGGGATCCTTTTCAACGCGGAGCGTCTCGCCTTCGATGACGTCCTCGTACCGCACCTTGCCAGCCACCTCGGACAGGATCGGGATCGAGTGGGGGTCCCATTGCACGAGGACCGTTCCGGCCTTGACCTCATCATTGTCAGCGACTTTCAGGATCGCACCGGCCGGGATTTCAAACTTTTCGAGTTCGCGGCCCTTCGGGTCAACGACGGCGATTTCACCGTTCCGTGCGAGGACGATCTGCTCGCCCTGTTCGTTTTGAACCGTCCGAAGACGCGTGAATTTGACAGTTCCAGCCCGCTTGGAACGGCTCTCGTTCTCCTCGATGGCACGCTGACCGACACCGCCGATGTGGAACGTTCGCATCGTCAACTGCGTGCCAGGTTCGCCGATGCTCTGGGCCGCGATGATGCCGACAGCCATGCCCTCTTCCACCATCGAGCCGGTGGAGAGATCCATGCCATAACAGAGACGGCAGACGCCCAGGGGAGCTTCGCAGGTGAGGGCACTGCGGACCTGGATCTTTTCGAGCCCCAGTTCCTCGATTTGCCGGGCCATCGTGCGGGTGATCAGTTCATCCTCATGCACAACCACCTCGTCGGTGATCGGATTCACGATGTTGGCACGACTGGTACGGCCGCGGATGCTGTCGGCGAGGCTGACCTCGACCTTCTCTCCGCGATAGATGACCGTCTTGTCGATGCCCTGCGTGGTGCCGCAGTCGTGCATCGTGACAACCACGTTTTGAGCCACGTCGGCGAGCTTGCGGGTGAGGTAGCCCGAGTCAGCGGTCTTGAGTGCCGTGTCGGCCAGACCCTTGCGGGCCCCGTGCGTGGAGCTGAAGTACTCGAGCACGGTGAGCCCTTCACGGAAGTTGGCCTTGATCGGCGTCTCGATAATCTTGCCCGACGGCTTGGCCATCAGGCCTCGCATACCAGCAAGCTGCCGGATCTGTTCCACGCCGCCTCGGGCACCCGAGTGCGCCATCAGGAAGATAGGGTTCACGTAGCCGGCATAACGCGTATCCCGGGCGTCGGTGTCCTGCTCGAGTTCGTCCATCATCTCCTTGGTGATCTGCTCGCGGGCGTGCGTCCAGGCGTCAAGCACCTGGTTGTAGCGTTCGCCGTCGGTGATCACGCCCCGCTGGTAGAGCTTCATGATCTTCATGACGTCCTTCTCCGCACTCCCGATGATCCGCCCCTTGTTGGCGGGCGTGATCAGGTCGTCCGTGGCGAAAGAGAGGCCGCTGCGCGTGCTCCAACTGAAGCCGACGCGGTTCATGTTGTCGAGCAGATCGATCGTCTTGCGGCGACCAAGCGCCTGGTAGCAGTCGGAGATGACACGGGCGAGTTCGCTCGATCGCATCGGGATGTTGTAGAAGAGCATCCCTTCCGGCAGGATCGAATTGAACAACACGCGGCCAACCGTCGTCTCAATCACGGCGCCGGGCTTGCCGAGGGCCTCGACGTCTGTCTTGAGGCGACGACCGGCTGGCAACTTGACCCGAATCTTGGCATGGGTGTCGACCTTACCGAGTGAGTGCGCGAGTTCCACCTCCTCGACGTTCTTGAAGACCATTCCCTCGCCCTTGCGGCCGAGGAGCAACATCGTGAGGTAGTAGCAACCCATCACCACGTCCTGCGACGGGCTGATGATCGGGGCGCCGTTGGCAGGGCTGAAGATGTTGTTGGTCGACAGCATCAGCGTGTGGGCCTCGACCTGTGCCTCGATGGAGAGCGGCAGATGCACGGCCATCTGGTCGCCGTCGAAGTCGGCGTTGAAGCCCTTGCAGACCAGTGGATGAAGCTTGATCGCGTTGCCCTCGACGAGCATCGGCTCAAAGGCCTGAATGCCCATGCGATGGAGGGTGGGAGCGCGATTCAGCAGCACCGGATGGTTGCGGATTACCTCTTCGAGAATGTCCCACACCTCGGCATCCTTGCGCTCAAGCATCTTCTTGGCGCTCTTGATGGTGTCGGCATGGCCGAGTTCCTTGAGCCGCCGGATGATGAACGGCTGGTAGAGTTCCAGGGCGATTTTCTTCGGCAGGCCGCACTGATGGAGCCGCAGGTTGGGCCCCACCACGATCACGCTGCGGGCGGAGTAGTCAACGCGTTTTCCGAGCAGGTTCTCGCGGAAGCGGCCCTGCTTGCCCTTGATCATGTCGGTGAGGCTCTTGAGCGGGCGGTTACTCGACGCCAGCACCGGCCGCTTGCAGCGATTGTTGTCGAAGAGCGCATCGACCGACTGCTGCAACATCCGCTTCTCGTTGCGAATGATCACCTCGGGAGCGTTGAGGTCAACGAGCTTCTTGAGGCGGTTGTTGCGATTGATGATGCGGCGGTAGAGGTCGTTGAGATCGCTGGTGGCGAAGTTGCCCGAGTCGAGCATCACAAGCGGCCGCAGGTCAGGCGGAATGACAGGGATCACGTCGAGCACGATCCACTCGGGCTTGTTCTCACTGTCACGGATCGCCTCGACGATCTTCAGGCGATTGACGAGGTCTTTCTTCTTCTGCTTGCTGTTGGTCGTGGCGAGTTCGACGCGGAGGTCCTTCGAGAGGGTCACGAGGTCGAGCGAGAGCAGCAGTTTGCGAACCGCCTCGGCTCCCATTTCGGCCTCGAAGCCGGTCTCGCCGTAGGTGTTGCGGGCCTCGCGGAACTCTTCCTCCGTCAGGAGTTGCTGCTTCTTCAGCGGCGTGTCCTTGGGGTCGAGCACGACGTAGTCCTGGAAGTAGATCACCTTCTCCAGGCTCGAGGTCTTCATGTCGAGCAACGCGCCCAAGCGGCTGGGCATCGCCTTGAAGAACCAGATGTGGACCACCGGGGCGGCCAACTCGATGTGGCCCATGCGCTTTCGGCGGACGCGGCTGTGCGTCACCTTCACGCCGCATCGATCGCAGATCATCCCCTTGTATTTCATCCCGCGATACTTGCCGCAGGAGCACTCCCAGTCTTTCTCGGGTCCAAAAATCTTTTCGCACATCAGGCCGTCCTTTTCAGGGCGGTAGGTGCGGTAATTGATCGTTTCGGGCTTTTTCACCTCGCCGAACGACCAACTGCGAATGTCGTGCGGACGGGCCAGACTGATCTTCACGGCCGAATAGTCATTGACGCGATCGTAGGTGGATTCGCCGATGCTCACGTGGATGCTCCTCTTGTTCAGTACCGTTTGCGATCAATCGTCTGCTGTTGAATCCGGGAAGCCGGGGTCGGCTGAAGCTCGACGAGCTTATGGCCGCCGCGGCCACCTCGAGGAGACTTCTGCCTCCCCGGCGGTGTCCTGCCGTTTGATGACGTGGTTCTCTGCTACACCCGTCGTTTTTCCAATTGCATGTTGAGGGCCAGGCCGCGAATTTCATTGGTGAGCACGTCAAAGCTGGCGGGTGTGCCCGCTTCAAGCGTGTTCTCGCCCTTCACCATGCTCTCGTAAATCTTGGTGCGGCCCTCAACGTCGTCGCTCTTGACGGTGAGGAGCTCCTGGAGGATGTAGGCGGCGCCGTAAGCCTCCAAGGCCCAGACTTCCATCTCGCCAAATCGCTGACCGCCGAACCGGGCCTTGCCGCCCAGGGGTTGCTGCGTGATGAGCGAGTAGGGACCGGTTGACCGGGCATGCACCTTGTCATCAACGAGGTGGTGGAGTTTGAGCATGTAGATGTAGCCGACGGTTGTCTCCTGCTCCATCTTTTCGCCGGTGCGACCGTCATAGAGTTGGGCCTTGCCGTGCCGCGGCAGGCCGGCCGTATCCAACACGTCGTTGATGTCTTCTTCGCTGGCGCCGTCGAACACCGGCGTGATAGCCTGAAAACCCAGCTTCATGCCGGCCCATCCCAGATGCGTCTCCAGAATCTGTCCCACGTTCATGCGGCTGGGCACGCCGAGGGGATTCAGCAGGATCTGTACCGGAGTGCCGTCAGCCAGGAAGGGCATGTCCTCCTTTGGCAGAATCTTGGCGATCACGCCTTTGTTGCCGTGACGGCCGGCCATCTTGTCACCGACCGAAATCACGCGGCGTGCAGCAACGTAAACCTTCACCATCTGCAGCACACCCGGCCGCAGTTCATCGCCACGCTTCATGCTGTTGAGACGGCGATCGCGGGCGTCCACCGCAGCATCGACGGTAGGCCACATTGCCTTGACGACCTTCTCGACCTCGGTCTTTCGTTGAGGGGAGCGGATGTCGAGGTCGTCGAGCTTGAAGGCGGCTGCACGTTCGGCCACGACCTTGTGATCCTGATTTCGAACCAGCGGGCTTCCGTCGGCAGCCGTCAGCGGCTTTTGGAGCACCTTTTCCAGCTCCGCGACCATTGCGGCAAACACCTCGGCGATCTCCGCGTTGCCGATGTTCTCCGCCTCTTTGAGCTGTTTCTCGAACTCACGGCGTTCCTCTTCGGAGAGGCTCATCCGCCGGGAGAATTTCTCGGCCGCGATCACGATGCCTTCGACACCGGATGGCACCTCCAGCGAATCGTTCTTCACGTCTTCGCCAGCACGGCCGAAGATGGCGTGGAGGAGTTTCTCTTCCGGAGTCAGTTCGGTTTTGCTTTTCGGCGAAACCTTACCGACGAGGATGTCACCAGGCCTGACATAGGTGCCAATGCGGACGATGCCGCTTTCGTCGAGATTGTGCAGGGCCCGTTCGCCGACGTTGGGAATGTCGCGAGTGAATTCTTCGCGACCAAGCTTCGTGTCGCGAATCTCGATGTCGTACTCCTCGATGTGGATCGAGGTGTAGACATCGTCCTCCACCAGCTCCTCGCTGATGATGATGGCGTCTTCGAAGTTGAACCCGTCCCAGGCCATGAATCCGACGAGCACATTGCGACCGAGGGCCAACTCTCCCTTGTACGTGGCGGCACCGTCGGCCAGCACGTCGCCCTTGTCCACCTTCTGTCCCAGTTGCACGATCGGCTTTTGGTTTTGACACGTCCGCTCATTGAGCCCGACGTACTTCCGGAGCTTGTAGCTGTCCACCGACCCGGACGCCGGAGTCACCTCGATCGATTCGGCATCGACGTAGGAGACAGTACCCTTCTTGGCGGCCCGCACGATCAGGCCGGAATTGACCGCCACGTCCCGCTCCATTCCCGTGCCTACGATCGGCGGCTCGGTCACCAGCAGCGGCACGGCCTGCCGCTGCATGTTGGAGCCCATCAATGCGCGATTGGCGTCGTCGTGCTCGAGGAACGGAATGAGGCCGGCCGACACGCCCACCATTTGGCTCGGCGCGACGTCGATGTATTCGATGGCGTCGGCGGGCACGAGGACGAAGTCGCCGCGATACCGGGCGATAATGGTGTCACCCTCGAGTTTGCCGTCGACCACCGTTGCATCGGCGGGCGCAAGGTGCGCGTCATGCTCTTCGTCGGCGCGGAGCCAGACCACGTCGTCGGTCAACTTGCACTTCGAGACCTTGCGGTACGGAGTGACGAGGAAGCCATACGAATCGACCCCGGAGTAGATGGCCAGGCTCGAGATCAGGCCGATGTTCGTGCCTTCCGGCGTTTCGATGGGGCAGATGCGGCCGTAGTGGGAAATATGGACGTCGCGGACTTCGAAGCCGGCTCGCTTCCGGTTCAGGCCGCCTGGACCGAGCGCGGAGAGACGCCGCTCGTGCGTGAGCATCGAGAGTGGGTTCGTCTGGTCAACTACCTGCGAAAGCTCACCGCGGCCGAAGAAGTATTCGATCGCAGCCGAAATGCTCTTGGGGTTGATGAGCGTCCGGGGCGACATTTCCGCCACGTCCTTAAGACTCATTCGCTCTTGCACGGTGCGGCGGAGTTTGAGGAAACCTTTCCGCAGTTCGTCGCTGGCCAGTTCGTCGATCGTGCGAAGGCGGCGGTTGCCGAGGTGGTCGATGTCGTCGACTTCAACCTCGCCCTCCCCTTCGCTGAGTTGCAGCATGTACTTGATGGCGGCGATCAGGTCATCCGGCCGCAGCGTCATCTCCGTTTCAGGCACTGAAAGCCCGAGTTTGCGATTGATGCGGAAGCGACCAACCCTGCCGAGACGGTACCGATTAGTGTCCTTGAACTTCTCGTCGAATAGTGTCCGCGCCTTGTCGAGGGCCGGCGGATTGCCCGGTCGGAGCCGCTGATAGATCCTCACCAGCGCGTCTTCGTGGCTGGGGGCGACTGCCGTCCGCTTCTTCGATTCGTCGGAGTCTTCCTTGAGGCTGTTCATCAGGAGCGGAACCTTCTGCTCCTGCATCACCTCGACCGCCTTCAGGCCGGAAGTGCAGATCAACTCCGCCATGTCGTGTGAAATCTTCACGCCGGCATCAACGATGATCTCGCCCGCCCGCTCGCTCCCCTTCGGATAGACGATGTCATCGACGGCGATCCGGCCCTCGAGCTTCGGCACGCTTCGCCCACCAACGACCTTCTCCACCGACGTCTTGTAGAACAGCTTGAGAATCTCGGAGTCGCGGCTGAACTTCGGGTCCATGGCCCGCAGCAGCGTGAGCGCGGAAAACTTGCCGCTCTGGTCGATGCGTACCTGGAGAGTGTCCTTCTTGGAAACGTTGAGCTCGATCCAACTGCCACGCTCCGGAATGATTCGGCAGTTGTAGGTCTTGCGATCGCTTGACTCGGTATCGGCGACAAAGTCGATGCCAGGGGAGCGATGCAACTGGCTGACAACGACCCGCTCGGCACCGTTGATGATGAACTCACCACCGCCGAGCATGATCGGGATGTCGCCGAGATAGACCTCTTCCTCGATCGGCTGTTCGCGAGTGAGACGAAGCGTGACGCGGAGCGGACGGCCGTACGTCAGTCGCAGTTGTCGGCACTCGTCAGGATCGTACCGCGGCTTTCCGAGTTCATACCGCAGGTATTCGATCTTGACGGTCTTGTCGTAGCTCTCGATCGGGAAAATCTCACGGAGCACGCCCTCGATGCCGTGATCCTTCCGCTTGTTCGACGGTACGTCGTACTGGAGAAACGCGTCATAGAACCGCGTCTGGATCTCGGTGAGATCGGGAATGGAGTGGCTGGCGCGGCGGCTGCCGAAGTGACGAACCTCGGTGGGCTGGAGACGGCGGACGGCGCGAGTTGCCATAGAGGAAAGGCTCCTGAACGGGGCGTCTGAGACTGTGTGTAAACTGAACGGCACTGGCTCGGTCAGACGCCCGCGCCGTTCAAAAAAACCTACGTCGGGACACGTAATCCCGAGACATGGCTATCGAGCGGGGGCCATCGAACGCAGCGGCACCGACAGGACAGAGAAGAGCAAGGAGGCGGAGCAAGAGGGCGCGGCAAGAAGACTGCAAATACTATACCAATTGGCAGGCGGAAGACCAACCCTCCGCCTGCCAACGGCTTGTTTTTGCGGTTTTTACTTGATGGAAACCTTGGCGCCCGAATCCTCGAGTTCCTTCTTCAGCTTCTCGGCATCGGCCTTGGAAATTCCTTCCTTGACCTTCGCCGGAGCACCTTCGACCAGGTCCTTGGCTTCCTTCAGGCCCAGGCCAGTCGCGGCACGGACGACCTTGATGACACCGATCTTGTTGTCACCAAAGGCATCGAGAACGACGTCGAACTCGGTCTTCTCAGCGGCGGCCTCGGCGGCACCGCCTGCACCACCTGCACCAGGAGCAGCCATCATCACCGCGCCGCCGGCCGCCGGCTTGATGCCGTGAACCTCGTCGAGGTAGTCGGAGAGTTCCTTCGCGGCCTTCAGAGTCAAGCCGACGATCTTGTCGCCGAGATCCTTGGTGTCCTTCGTGAATTCACGCGTTGCTTCAGCCGTTGCCATCGCTCGAGATCCCTTTCTGTCGAAAAAATGACGGTCGATAGGCACGACCAGTCAGGTGTGATGTGAATTGAATGATTGGGGGTGGGGGCCGTACCCGAATCGCCTGCAGGGGAATCCAATGTCATACCATGAACTTTGCGTGAGTGAAGGCCACCCCAAAATTCACGGCGTAGACCGTGGAAATTGAGGCCACTCACATCAAGACCGCTCAAGCTGCCGGAGCCTCACCGCCTGAGGCCTTCTCCAGATCCTCTACTCGAGACGAAATCTGCCCGGCGATCGTGCCTCCGACCGACAGAATCTGCCCGGAAAGCGTTGAAGCCAGTCCAGAAATCTGGCCGGAAAGAATGGAGAGCTGTTCTGAACGGGTGGGCCACTTTGCGACCCGCTTGATATCGCCAGCGTCGAGGCGGGCACCGTCCAAAGCGCCACCCTTGCACTCGAGCCCCTCAAAGTCCTTGACGGACGAGAGCCGGTCGAGTTCCTTGGCGAGATCGACGACATCCTCTCCACCCCAGGCGATCGCCAGCATGCCTTCGGTCTTGGAGAAGGCCGGTGCAAGCGGTGTGTCGAGCGTGGCCCTGCGTGCCAGGCTGTTCTTGATGAGTTGCAGCTGGATCTTCTTCTTGCGAAGCGTATTGCGCAGCTGTGAGGTTTTTTGGGCATCGAGCCTGCCGAGGCTGACAACGACCACATCGCCTACGTTGTTGAGCCGCTTTTTCAGATCGTCCACCAGCATGTCTTTGACGAGTTTGCTCATGTCGAAATCGCTCTTACCAAGGGTTTTACCGGGGTGCTGTTTGAATCGGAATCACGTGCACGCTGCCGCCGCCGCGGGCGGCAGGCGTCACGCAGCCACCATAACGCCTGGCGTCATAGTGGCTGAAATGGAGACGCTGCGGACGAACTGGCCTCGTACGCTCGAAGGCTGCATGGCCTGAATGTGGTCGATGAAAGCACGGATGTTCGCAACGAGCTGCGTGGCATCGAAGCTCGCCTTTCCAACGACGGCATGAACAATGCCCGTCGGATCGTTGCGAAACTCAACCTTGCCAGCCTTGTATTCGCTGACCGTCTTGCCGATGTCAGCCGTGACGGTGCCGGCGCGGGGGCTGGGCATCAGGCCTCTGGGGCCGAGCACCTTTCCCAACGGGCCGACCAGACCCATCATGTCGGGAGCTGCGATGCAGACGTCGAAGTCGGTCCAGCCCTCCTTGATCCGCTTGGCGAGTTCGTCGCCGCCAACTGCTTCGGCGCCGGCCGCCTTCGCGTCTTCGGCAAGGTTGCCCTTGGCAAATACGACCACACGCTTGGCCTTGCCGATACCGTGCGGCAGAACGAGCGAGCCGCGGATGATCTGATCGGCCTGCTTGGGATCGATGCCGAGACGCATGTGGATCTCGACGGTCTGGTCGAACTTGGCCGGCGGGAAGCTCTTGATGACGCCCACGGCGTCAGCCAGCGGGATCGGGTCGTCGGTCTTCGGCTTCAGGGCGAGCATCGCCCGCATGCGCTTGGAGAGGGACACGGCGGAAATCCTGGAAGGTACTCGTGAAAAACGTGGGGAATAAAACGATGGACAACGATACTACGAAAGACGGACTGCTCAACCCTCGACGGTGATGCCCATGCTGCGAGCGGTGCCCTCGATCATACGGCGGGCATATTCACCGTCACGGGCATTGAGATCGGGGGTTTTCAGGCGGACAATCTCGTCGAGTTGGGCCTTGGTGACCTTTCCAACCTTGTCCTTATTGGGCACGCCAGATCCCTTGGCAAGCCCTGCGGCTTTTTTCAGCAGCGCCGCTGCAGGCGGGCTCTTGGTGATGAATTCAAAAGACCGGTCGTTGTAGACCGTGACAACCACCGGGATCGGCATGCCTGCCGCCTCGCGGGTGCGGTCGTTGAACTGCGAGACGAACTGGCCGAGGTTGATGCCGAAACGGCCGAGTGATGTGCCGACCGGGGGCGCCGGTGTGGCCTGCCCACCGGGCACCTGAAACTTTGCCTGACCAACCATCTGCTTCGCCATCTTCCTGCCCTTTCGTTGCTACCGATCCCTACACCGACTCGATTTGCCAGTATTCAATGTCCACCGGCGTGGAGCGGCCGAAGATGCTGAGCATCACCGTAACACGCCCGTTCGCCTCGTCGATCTGTTCGACCTCGCCTTCGAAATTTTCGAAGGTGCCTTCGTTAATCTTGACTCGGTCGCCCTTCTTGAAGGCGATCTTGAGCCGCGGCGCCTCGTCGGCCTTCACCTCGGCCTTATTGAGGAGCTTGGCCACGTCTTGCGGCAGCATCGGGCTCGGTCGCCCAGCTGATCCGGTGAAGTCGCCGATGCCGCCGGTTTCCCTTACGAGATACCAGGTCTCATCGTTGAGCAGCATGTTCACCAGGATGTATCCAGGATACAGCTTCCGCCAGACCACCCGCTTCTTGCCGCCCTTGAACTCGGTGACCTGCTCCTTGGGCACGACCACCTCGCCAAAAAATTTGTCGAGGCCCTGCATCTGAATCCGCCGCAGAAGGGTCTCGCGGATGGAATCCTCGCGATTGCTCTGCACCTTCAGAATGTACCACTGGCGGTCTCCGACGATCTCCTTATCGGCGTCATCATTGGAGCTGGAGACCGGCTTGGCATCCTCGCTGCCCGAGAACGGGTCGGCCAGTTCAGCGGGCGTGCCGTCATCGTCATCGTCGTCAGCCCCGGCGGATTGTTCGTGGCCAACGGAGCCTCCGGCGGTCGCCGCATGCTCGTCGGCAGCGGGGCGATGCGGATCAGACGCCATGGCGGCCGATTCGTCGTCGGGCGTGACTGAGTCGTGCTGATGGTTTGAAGCGTTCATGGACTTCGGACTGCCTTCGGGATTCCCCTTGGGGACTTAACGCGGACCCTGGATCGCTCGGAGCACGAACCACCAGAAGAGATCGTAGGCGGCGAGGATGGCCGCAAGCGCAAAGATCAGGAAGATAACCACGGCCGAACTGCGAATGACCTCGTCGACCGAGGGCCACGACACCTTCGTCATCTCCGTTTCCACGGCGATGAGGAAGTCGGCGAACGTCGGATAATTGACAAGTCTGAAGAGAAACCACAGCCCGGCGGCAAGCAGCAGACCAGGCACCAGAAAGCGGAGCACACCCAAGTCGGGCGAATAGGCAGCACCACCCGTGGCGAGCGTGGCATCACCGACACCGGCAAACCCGTCGACGCCGGCAAACCAGGCGGGCAGCAGTTGCGCGAGCCGCCAGACGCCGGTGGCAAGTGTGATGGCAAGCACAGCAAACGTGACCTGCCGGGTCACCTTGCCCTGATTCCGCTTGTAGACGGCGAAGCTCAGGAGATCTCTCCAGAGCGTCCCGGCCGCGGTCTGATTGTGTTGAATGCCTGCCATTGTTCCTGACGTCCGTGGTTATGTTCCGATCCGGGTGCGGTCCGTCGCGCCCATCATCACTCTCATGCAGGGGCGGCGGGGATCGAACTCGCAACCTCTGGTTTTGGAGACCAGCGCTCTGCCAGTTGAGCTACGCCCCTGTGCTGTTGCCGGGCTCCGAGGCCGTCGGAGCCCGGCAACCGAATCACCTCCGGGGCTGGGACCCCGGACTTAACACCTCCGGGGCTGGGACCCCGGACT
>JBBAVO010000015.1:24250-25476 GCA_040397635.1 Pirellulales bacterium | reverse complement strand
TCGAGATGCCGGTGATGACCGGCTACGAGTTTTGCAAGGCGGTGAAGACCGATCCTTCGCTGAAGACCTTGCCGTTCATCCTCCTGTCGACGCTGGCCGATCCGATCGACATCATCCGCGGCCTCGACGCCGGGGCCGACAACTACGTCACCAAGCCCTACGAGCCCGACTTCCTGCTCGGCCGCATCCAGTCGCTGCTGGCCACGCCGCTCGACGGCAACGAGAGTGAGGCCGAGGCGGCCACGCTGGAGGTGACGCTCGCCGGCCAGCAGTTTCGCGTGAAGGCCGGCCGCCAGCAGGTGCTCAATCTGCTCGTGTCGACGTTCGAGAACGCCGTCGCCAAGAATCAGGAATTGATCGTCTCCAATCAGGATCTCTCGGTCGCCCGCGACAACCTGCAGCGGACCAACGCCGAACTCACCGAATTGAACGACCGCATCTCTCAGATCAACGCGCAGATGGTCCGCGACCTCGAAGCGGCGGCCAAGGTGCAGCAGTCGCTCCTTCCGGCTGCCCACGTAACGCTTCCGTCCACGCACGTGGCGTGGCGGTATGTGCCGTGCCACAGTCTTGCCGGCGACTTTCTCAATATTTTTCCGCTCGACGACGAGTACGCCGGACTGTTTGTCGTCGATGTCAGCGGTCATGGAGTGCCCTCCTCGCTGATGGCGGTGACCGTCGGTCGGTTTCTCACACCGAAGGTCTCCGACCAGTCGTTGCTCGTCCGGCAGGGAGCCGATGGCCGGATTGTCATCGCCCGGCCGGCCGAGGTGGCCACGCAGCTCAACCGGCTCTTTCAGGCCGACGAGTTTTCGGGGCTCTACTTCACGATTCTCTACGGCGTCTTGCACCTGCCGACGGGCCGGCTCGACTACGTCTCCGGTGGCCATCCGTCGCTGGTGCGGGTGCCGGCTGGTGGCCAGCCCGAGTTTCATCCCGTCGAGGGCTTCCCGATCGCCTTCGTGCCAGATGTGGAATACGACCAGCAGACGCTGCAACTGGCGCCGGGCGATCGCATCTACCTCTATTCCGACGGCGTGACGGAGGCGATGGACAAGGATCGGCAGCAGCTTGGCGATGAGGCGATGGCTGGCGTGCTGGCGTCCACGCGTGCGCGGCCGCTGGAGGAGAGCGTGGGCGAGCTTCTGCAGCGTGTCGAGGACTGGTGCCGCCCGATCGGCCCGCTCGACGACGTCTCGATCCTCGGCGTCGAGTGGCGTCCGTAG
>JBBAVO010000015.1:0-24150 GCA_040397635.1 Pirellulales bacterium | reverse complement strand
CCCGATCGGCCCGCTCGACGACGTCTCGATCCTCGGCGTCGAGTGGCGTCCGTAGGAGCCGTCGACTCGCAACTGCCCCGTGGCGGCAAGTTTTCAACTTGTCCGTGTCCCCTGCACCGATTCCACAAGTTAAAAACTCGTGGCCACGGGTCGAAACCGTATGTCACGCACCGCCGGGGACGAGCCTTACCGCTGTTTGGGTCGGTAGTAGCTGCAGCCGGCGCCGGTGAGGCGTTCGTAGCGCGTGTCCATGCCGATGAGCGTCTCCGCGCCCCCCAGGAAAAGCGCGCCGTCGGGCCGCAGGATCCGCCGCATCCGCTCCACGAGCGTCGCCCGGGTGGCGATGTCGAAATAGATCATCACGTTGCGAACGAACACGACATCGCAGGGGGGCATCATCGGCCAGGTCGCGTTGAGGTTGAGCGAGCGGAATTCCACGAGACGGCGGCAGTCCTGCGAGATGCTCCACTTGCCCTGGAGCGGTCGAAAATACTTCTGCAGCAAGGCGGGCGGCAGGCCTCGGCCGGCCTCGAGCTCGGTGAACAGGCCGTCGCGTGCCCTCGCCAGCACGTCCTCCGAGAAGTCGGTGGCGATGATCCGCACCTGCCACGTGTCGAGCAGCCCGCGAAAGTGCTCGTTGAGCAGCATGGCGAGGCTGTAGGGCTCCTGTCCTGTGGAGCAGGCAGCGGACCAGAACGTGAGCTGTCGTGTGGCAGCCCGCCGAGTGACCAGCTCTGGTATCACGATCGTGCGGAGTGTTTCGAAGGGACTCTTGTCACGAAAGAACGAGGTTTCGTGCGTCATCATGGCGCTGAGCACGTCCCGCTCGAGCGTTGGATCGAGACCCTTGCGCATCCGATCGATGAGCGTGTCGAGGCTGGGGATTTTCCGCTGGCGGACGATCGGCGTCAGCCTCGCCACGACGAGGTATTCCTTCGAGCCGTCGATGACGACGCCGGTGCGCTTGCGAAGCAGGTCGCAGAGGAAGGTGAACTGGGCCGCGCCGACCTTCATGCGAGTCTTTCCAGGTCGTCAGACGCCCCGACGTTTCAGCCGCATCGCCACTTCGACGCCGATCTGGGAGAGCGGCAGGATGGCATCCGCCAGGCCGGCGCGGACGACCTCTCCCGGCATTCCCCAGACCACGCTTGTGAATTCATCCTGGGCGATCACCGTTCCCCCCGCCTCGACGATCTGCCGTGAGCCCTGCAGGCCATCACGGCCCATCCCGGTGAGCACGATGCCGAGAGTGCCGCCTCCCCAGACACGCGCCGCCGACCGAAACAATACGTCTGCGGCCGGACGGCAGGAGTTCTCAGGTGGGTCGTCGGTGAGTCGTGCTCGCAGCGAGACGCCATCGCCAGCGAGTTCGAAATGGCGGCCGCCAGGCGCAAGGAGAATGTCACCCGGACGAATTTCCTGACCCGCCTGCGCCTCGAGCACGGGGGCGTTGCAGAGCTTGGCAAGCCGCTCAGCCAGTTGCGCGGTGAAGAATGCCGGCATGTGCTGCACGATCAGCACCGGCACGCGGGCAGAGGCGGCAAACGCGGGCAGCACCTCGGCGAGCGCCGTCGGACCGCCGGTCGAGACCGCGATGACGATGCCCTTGATTGCCTCCTTCCGTGTCGGTGCCACCGGGCGGGCGGTGGCTGGCGGGGCAGCACGCGCCGCCGGACCACCCCGGGGCACGAGCGTCTTGATCTTCACGATCACGTCGTCGCGGATTCTGGCGGCGACCTCGTCTGCCGTCTGTGCCGTCGGCTTGGCCACGTAGTCGTTCGCGCCGGCGAGCAGCGCGTCGAGGGTGGCCTTCGAGCCGCGTTCGGTGAGGCTCGAGAACATGAGCACCGGCAGCTTGGGGTGCATGCGGCGAATCTCACGCAGCGTGGAGATGCCGTCGAGCACAGGCATCTCCACGTCGAGCAGCACGATGTCGGGAGGACTGGCGGCGATGCTGGCTATCGCGACCTGACCGTTGATGGCAGTGCCGACAACCCTCAGGTCGGGATCCGCTCCCAGCGTGGCTGACAGCACACTGCGAATCGTGGCCGAATCATCGACAACCAGCACGCGAATGGGGCCGCGTGTGCCGGCGGCGGCCGCCTCGGCGGCTGTGCAGACGCCGAGGGCGACGAGCTTGCGGGCGAGCGCCTCGGGCGTGAACGGCTTGGCGAGATAATCATCGGCGCCCGCGGCGAGTGCAGCCGCGACAAGGTCCTTGTCGTTTTCGGTGGAGACCATCAAGAGCTTGAGACCGCGATGATCGGGCAGCGCTCGCAGCCTGCGGATGAGTTCGATGCCGTCCATCACCGGCATGTGCCAGTTGATGGTCACCAGATCGGGACGACTCATCGAGGAGAGTGCGGCGAGTGCCTCCAGACCGTTGGTCGCTTCCGTGCAGTCGAACCGGAGGTCGCGAAGCACCCGCGCGAGAATGCTGCGGCTCGGTTTCGAGTCGTCAACGACAAGCGCACGCACGTCCGCACCCTCCCTGATTCACCGTCAGCCCGTTAGGACCGCCGGTATTCGTCCACCAGCCGCTGCAGAGCCTGCGCCATCCGGGAGAGTTCCTGCGAGGAGACCTGCGTGTTCGAGGCCCCTTCCGCCGTGCTCTGGGCAGCCTGGGCCACCTGAACGATGTTTTCGGCGATCTCGGACGAACCCGTGGTCGCCTCACCGATGTTGCGGCTGATCTCGCTGGTGGTGACCGACTGTTCTTCGACAGCCGCGGCGATCCGCGTCTGCAGGGCGTCGATCGTCTCGATCACTTCGCGGATGCCACCGATGTCCGACACGGCCCGCCGCGTGTCGCTCTGCATGGCCTCGATCTTGCCGCCGATGTCCTCCGTGGCCCTCGCGGTTTCGCGTGCTAATTCCTTCACTTCGTTGGCGACGACCGCGAACCCCCGTCCGGCTTCACCAGCCCGGGCGGCCTCGATCGTGGCGTTGAGGGCAAGCAGGTTCGTCTGTTCGGCTATCGATGTGATCACCTTCACGACCTTGCCGATCTCGGCGCTCGAGCGGCCCAGCGCGTCCATCGTCGTGGAGGCGGTTCCTGCCATGTCAACGGCTTGCTTGGCGACCGAGGCCGCCTGCTGGGCACTCTTGGCGATCTCGTGAATGCTCGACACGAGATTGTCGATCGAGCCCGACACCGTACCGGCGTTGCTGCTCACCTGCTCGGCTGCCGCGGAGACGAGGTTGGCCTGCGCGGTGGTCTGCTCGGCGGCTGCACTCATCTGCTGGCTCACGCTCGTCAGTTCCTCAGAGGAACTGGCCAACGCATGCGTGTTGTGGACGATGCCGTCCACGAGGGCGGCCTGTCGGTTGGTTTCCCGCGTGAGCCGCCGGGCGATACCAGACGACACGAGCAGGACGCCGGCCGTCGTCAGGCCGAAGATGGTGAGGGCGAAATTGCGAAGCCGGTGGATGGGCGCAAGCACCTCAGCCTGATCGATTTCGGAGATGAGCGCCCAGCGGACCGTGCCCCGGTCGGAAGCATCGTCGCGGTGGATCGTCACGGGGCACCACGACGACAGCACGGGCTTGTCGCGGTAGTCAATGCCCAACGCCGTTCCCGACAGGCCCTCATCCAGCGCGCTTTTGACAGGCGCGGTGTTCACCTTGATCTTCGGATCGATGATCGTGGTGGTCACGCCGAGGTCGGCGGCAAACCGAGAGTTGCTACGGAACGTCCTGTCGGAGCCGATCGCGTAGGTTTCGCCCGTCTTGCCCATGCCCGTGGTCTCCCCGATGATCTCGTTGGCCCGGTCGATCGGGATCTGAAAGGCGACGATGCCGACCAGTTGTCGGCCGTCGTAGAGCGGTGCTGCGATGAAACTGGCAGGCGCCATAAAGGAGGGGAAGTAGCGGGCAAACGGACCGTACGCCACGGCGTCGCGGCGGCCGCTGCCGACGGCCTCCAGGAAGGCGTTCGCGAGGCTGGTGCCGACAAGAGGTCCGCTCCGCAGCGAGGCGGCGAAGTCGGGCTCCTTGTGCACCGTGTAGAGGATGTTGCCGGACACGGGATCGATCAGAAAGACGTCCGCCAATCCGTACTTCTCGAGAATGCTGCGGAACAGGGGATGGAAACTGGCATGAACCTTCGAGTAGGTGGATTGGTCGTCGGCCGAGTCGAGCAGCAGTTTTGAGCCGATGGCATGATCGTTGTTGCGAATGTAGAGAAACTGCAGGTATGCGGCGGTGTCGTCGAGCGATTCAACCTGCGCCTTGGTGCCCGGCTCGTCGCCTGTTTGCTTGCGAAACTCCGCGGCGAAATCGCCACCGTAATGGGACTCCAGTTCACGGCGGGCGCGGGCCACCGCCTTGTCGTCTGTTTTGTTGTCGGTGAGGACGGTGGCGAAGGCGGCCTGGAATTGCTTGCAGGCGTCGATCGCCATGCGATCCTCGGAGAGCACGCGGAGTTCGTCGTGCAGGGTCTGAAAATAGCGTTCCACCGACTTGGCGGTGATCGTACGGACGGTCTCCAGCTTGCTGAACGCCTCGGATGTCAGCGCAGCGGCCGCCGAGCGGTAGGTGGCGATACCCATCAGGGCCAGCGGAATCAGGGAGACGCCGAGCAGCGAGAGGAGCAGTTTGTTGCCAAGCAGGGATCGCCAGCCGCCCGTTGCGGCCGATGGCCTGTTGTCCGGGGTCGTTGAATCGATGTCATATGCCGCCATGCGAGGCTCCCTGTCTCTGGAGAAATGGCTCACGCTGCCGCGAGAGTGAATGCACTATGCGCTGGGGATCGAGAAAATGCACGAGCCGGCCTGCGTCGGCGTAGACGCCATCGACCGCGTCGTGCGTCGTGTCGGCGGCTGGTTTCGACGGGTGTTCGATCGCATGCTCGGCCACCTCGATCACGTCGAGCATTTCGTCCACGAGCAGGCTGTACCAGTCGTCATGGAGGCGGATCACGAGGTGTGTCCGGTTGGCTGACGGCGCGTCAGCGGTCAGGCCGAGACGCCGCCGCATGTCGATCACCGGCACGATTCTTCCCCGCAGGTGGATGAGACCGATCACGGCCTCTGGTGCATGGGGCACGCGGGCAATTTTCCCGTCGCGGAGCACCTCGGCCACGGCTGTCGAGGCGACCGCGAAGCAGTCGGAGCCGACGAGAAAACAGCAGTGGCGGGTATCGGTTGAAGGCATGGCCATGACGGGTGCGATTACGCGTGGAAGCCAGCACTGGGAAGGAGGGCAGTGAGGTCGAGGACTTCTGTGGCGATTCCGCCAACCGCGAGTGTGCCGGCCACACCGAGGGCGGCCAGCGACGGCTGCAGCACGGAATCCGCCACCGCGACGTCGAGGATCTGGCGGACGGCGATACCGATCCCGCCGCAGCGGTCGTCGAGCACGACCAGGTTGACGGCCCCGGCGCTGTCCGGGTTCGTCGAACCCCCGAGCAGGCCGTCGGCATCGACCACAGGCGTGAACAGGTTACCCCGCCGCACGAGGCGTTTGCCGCCCACTTCCTGCACGTCGTGGCCATCGAACTGCTCGAGACGCACGACGGTGTCGATGGGCACCGCGATCCGTCGGCCGGCACCGGTGCGGCAGACCAGATAGGTATCGGTGGCAGCGATCGATGCCGCGGCGGCTGATTCGCCTCGACGCACTTGCGGCGGCAGTTCAACGGCCCGCAGGATGCCCCGGAGGTCGAGGATCAGCACCACGCCGCCGTCACCAAGCACCGTGGCGCCTGAGTAGATCCCCAGCTGGGCCAACAGGCTGCCGATCGGCTTGACGACGATTGTTGACAGGCTGGCCGCCTCGGGAATCGTCACGGCATGGCGGTCACGCGACGTGGCTGGGTCGCTGGTCGGGCCTCCTGTCTGTGTGCCGTCAACAACGAGCCCGAACTCGTGGTCGTCGATTCGCACGAGCACGACCGTGCCATTCTCCCGGGTGGCGGTGGTGGGCCGCAGCCCCAGGAATTCGTCGAGGAAGATCACCGGTACGAGTCGGCCTCGCAATCGGATCACATCGGCCCCGGCGAGCCCCTCGATCCGTGGGCCACCATCGGCCCGCAGCGATATCAGTTCACCGACGGCAGCCTGCGGCAGGGCAAACCGCTCCGAGGCGGATCGCACCACGAGCGCCGGGATGATGGCCAGTGTGAGCGGCACGCGGACCCGAACCGTCGTGCCGAGGCCCGGGCGGCTGCTGAGGTCGACGGTGCCACCGATCGCCTCGATGTTCGTTTTGACGACGTCCATGCCGACACCGCGGCCCGACACGCTCGTCACCTGGGTAGCCGTGGAGAAACCAGGCTCGAAGATGAACTGGAGCACGCGGTCGTCGGGGAGCAGGGCTGCGGCGGCGGCGTCGATCAGGCCGCGGGCAACGGCCTTCGCGCGGACCGCCTCCACCGGAATCCCGGCCCCGTCATCCTGAACCTCGATCGTCACCTGCCCGCTCTCGTGGAAGGCCCGCAGCAGCAGCCTGCCGGCCCGCGGCTTGCCCTTGGCCTCGCGCACAGCCGGGGGCTCAATGCCGTGGTCCACGGCGTTGCGTACCAGATGGGTGAGCGGATCTCGGATGCTCTCGATCAGGGTGCGGTCGAGTTCGGTGTCGGCACCGTCGATCACGAGTTGCACCTCGCGACCACAGGCGACGGCGACGTCCCGCACGGTCCGCGGAAACTTGTTGAACACGTGCTCGATCGGCTGCATCCGAGTCTTGACCGCCGCCTCCTGCAGGGAGTTGGTGACAGTGTTGATTCGATGGATCACGCCTTCGAGCACGGGATCGGTCGATTCGATGCTGCGGAGTTCGTTGCGAGCAAGGACGAGTTCGCCCACGAGATCGAGAATCGATGCCAGCAGCCCCACGTCCACTCGGATGGATGAGTCGGCAGTCTGTGCAGCCGGCTTCGCGGGAATCGCGACCGGAGTTGGGGGAGTCGCGGGAGCCGCAGGGGTCGCGGCAGCGGCAGCGGCGGGAGCGCTTGTCGCGGGCGTCGGTGCCTCGGGAGCGGGTTCGGCTGGTGGTGGAACCGAGGGCATGGCAGTCGGTGGCGTCAGAACGGGCACCGCCGCGGCCGCAGACTGGGGCGCGGGCTCGTCGTCATCCTGAGCCGCCACGGCGGTGAGCGTCTGGGAGAGTTCGCGGAAGTCCTGCTCCCCCTCGACACCGGTCTCTTCGATCGCCTGAATGATCGACCGCACCGCATCGACCATCGAATAGAGCGTGCCAGTGACGCGATCATTGAGCCGGATTTTGCCGTCCCGGAGCCGGCCGAGGAGGTGCTCGCCGCTGTGCGTCAGGGCGCCGAGCTTGGAGAAGCCGAAGAAGCCGCTGTTGCCCTTGATCGTGTGCACCGTGCGAAAAATGCTCGCCAGCCGCTGGGGATCGTCGGGGCGTTCCTCCAGCGCGATCAGGTCGCGGTCGAGTTGATCGAGGTTCTCGCCCGATTCGACGAGAAACTCCTCGATGAATTCGCGGTTGTCGTTCATCCCCGACGGTCCTGACGGTGGCGTATTCCATGCGGGCAGGGCATGGGGTGGCAAAGGCAGCCGTGTCGGCAAACCCAGCCTCCGAATCATACACCCGGAAACTAGCCCCCGGCGGGTGGCATAGCCCATACACTTCGCTGTGCTGGGATGAATTTTCCGTCTGTAACGCTAGCCAGAGTCTGCCCCTCGGCTGGACGCGGCTGCCATGCGGGACCGGGAAAATGGTCATCGACGTGGCTGCGATTCCCCCGGGGATGGCATACTGACGCCCATGAAGCCAGCCAGTCTCGCCCGTATCCGTTCGTGGGGTTTCGTCCCCGTGGTTCTGTCGTGGATGGTCCTGTGGTGTGTAGGCATCACGATTGCCGAGGATGCCGCCACCGGCCCGTCCGATTGGCCGCGGTGGCGTGGGCATGCTGGGGCCGGGGCCGGAGGTCCGCAGCGGTTCCCGCACCAATGGACCGAGCAGGACTGGGCGTGGACAGTGCGTCTGCCAGGGCAAGGGCACGCCTCGCCCGTCGTGTGGCGGCAGCGGATCTACACGGCCAGCGCCGATGAAGCGGCGGCCAAGCGGTTTGTCTCCTGTCATGCGACGGCCGACGGCCGGCTGCTCTGGCAGCGGGAGATTCCCGGTCCGATCGAGCCGCACCACGCCCAGAACAGCTCGGCTTCTGGATCGGTGACCGTCGATGGAGCCGGCGTCTACTGGCTGTGGGCGACGAAGGAGCAGCTGCGGTGCGAGGCGTATTCCCATGACGGTGAACCTCTCTGGCATGCCGATCTCGGCCCCTATGCCAGCGAGCACGGCTTCGGTTCATCGGCCGCGGTCTGGCGGGATCACCTGATCATTCCGGTCGAGCACGATGGCCCGAGTGCCGTTGTGGCCCTCGACACGAAGACAGGTCGCGAGCAATGGCGTCTGCCACGGCAGACGGCCCGGACGGCCTATTCCACGCCGCTGGTGGTCGAGTCGTCCGATCCGGGGCGGAGCGGCGATGCGTTGGTCGTCCTGGCGAGCATGGCGCATGGCCTGACGGGCGTCGATCCATCCACGGGGCGAGTGCTCTGGGAACGGAAATGTTTTCCTAAGCGGACCGTGTCGTCGCCGGTGATGGCCGGCCAGCTCGTGCTCGGCACGTGTGGCGAGGGGGGTGGCGACAACACGCTCGTGGCGGTGCGGCCGGCCGCGATCGCGGCAGCGGAACCCACCGCACTCGATGCCAACCAGAAGACTCCCGAGCCCGAGCTGACCTACCAGCTCGACCGCAGTGTCGCGCCCTATGTGCCCACGCCGTTGTGCTCCGGAGAGAGGCTCTATCTCTGGGGCGATCGTGGCGTCGTGACCTGCGTCAAGGCCGCGGATGGAACGGTGCTCTGGCGCGGCCGTGTGGGCGGCATCTTTTCCGCGTCGCCGATCGTCGTGGGCGGCACCGTGATCAATGTCTCGGCCGAGGGGGAAATTGTGGTGATCGCCGACGGCGATGCCTTCGAGGTGCTGGGCCGAACGCCACTGGGCGAACCGTGCCGCGCCACGCCGGCTGTCGCGAGTGGCAGGATGTTTTTCCGCAGCGTCGGCCGACTTCACGCCCTCGATGCGACCAATGCCAACGCATCGACATCGCGCTAGCGGTAGCGACGCCGGTCGATCCGCTGTTCCAGGAGGCGGGCCAGCGGCCAGCCGGCCAGCGTCATCACGATCACATCGTCCACCGCACCCACCAAGGGGATCGCGTCGGGCAGGATGTCGAACGGCATCAAGACCCAGCACGATGCCAGCAGGAAGACGATCACCATCCGCGGCAGCCGGGCAATCTGCTCCAGCACGTCGGCCTCAAACTCGAGGGCTGGCGGTGGCACGAGAAAGATGCCCTCCGAATCATGACGCACCTGCAAGAGTCCGTGAGTGGTGACGAGATCGTGTGTGATCGCGCGGGTGATCTCGCGGACGGCGACGGCATCGACGCCAGGCACATGTTCGTAGGTCTGTCGCACGAGTCCCTCGGCGGTCTGCTCGCCGAGGCGACCGTCCGCCCAGGTCCTCGTGACGAGCCGCAGGCATGAGCGGCGTTCCAGTTCGTCGGTGACGTGACGTAGCCGGTGGAGAATCTCCTTGTCGCGGTGGTATTTTTCCACGTCGCGGTACTGCAGGGCCATGCCGAGGAGCATGGTGGCAAGACCGCCGAGAAAGGGGAGGCTGGGTACGGGCGTCTGGCTGAACGCCACGGCCAGGGGGATGAAGAAGAGTCCGGCGGTGAGCCCCATGCGGGTGGCCGCGTTGCCACCGACCGAGGTGACGACGCAGAGGGCGAGCAGCACCATGGCGGTGCCCGGGCTGGAAATCGCGTCAGAAATCCACGTGGGGATGAGGCTGCTCACTCCCAGAAATCCACCGGCTGCCCGCACCGCTGCGAAGAGCGTGCCGAGCACACCGCCTGTGTCGGCCCGATGCCATGGCTGCCCCAGCAGCCGCGCCACGAACAGCGTGAAGGGGTAGGCGAGCACGATCTGCCCCACGAGGTTGAGCCCCTTCGACACGCCCAGCAGATGCCACTCGAACGCGATCGCCGACACCATCAGAAGCCCCAGCAGCGTGATCACGCTCGACTGTCGCCAGGTAAACGTATCGCTGGTAAACCACGGGTCGTGCATCATCAGCCGGGCGGCGGCGACGTAGAGCACGATCACGAGCACCTGCCGGACGAACGCCGATGGCCGCACAGCGGTGCCCATGGGCATGCCGAGCAGGTCGGGAAGGGTCTCTGACCAGGTCGCGAGAGAACGGTGGGCGGCGGACGGGGCCGGCGCGGAAGAGTCCGGCGGCACGGAGTCGGCGGGGCGGAGAGAGGCGTCGTTCATCGGCGGCCCGTCGGGGGGAGGCGTTCGAGCGACATGCGATCGGCGTCGATCGCCCGCTGCAGATCATCCTTCGACCAGTCAAAGCCGTTCACGACCTGCTTCTTGGCATCGAAGCCGAGGGTTGTCGGCCATTTGTCGCGGCATGTGCGGTAGATATCCAGCCGCAGGGCGAGGCTGTCAGCGCTGGTGGCGGCCGACATCTGCCGGATCGCTTCCAAGGCCTGCTCCCGGTGGGGATCGCCGAAGGCGAGGCCGCCGCACCTCCAGGCGTGATGGTGGAGGCGGCCGCGATCGAGGTGGAGCAGATCGGCCCAGGCGGTACGGCCGGCTGACGACCAGTCGCCGTCGTGCTGCTGCAGCAGATTGAGGGCGTCGCTGATCGTGTTCTGGCAGCGGTCGATTTCGGCCAGATAGTCGGCGGAGATCCGCGAGCCACCCACCGAATTCAAGACGGTGTTCCAGGCCCCGCCCTCTTCGCGGTGGGCATTGACGTCGTCACGACGCAGGGCCTCGCACTGAAAATGCGGGGCTTCGAGCCGGTCGGGATGCCGCAGCGCAAACTGCATGGCCCGATGCCGCAGTTCGGCACGTTCGTCGAGATCGACGAGCGTCTGCAGATAGTATCGCCAGAGATTGACGCTGGTCGCGTCGGTGGAGTCCACGCACTGTCGGAAGGCGTCGAGCGCCCGGGTGGGCACGGCCTGTTTGAGAAGGGCGATGGCGGTGTTTTCCGCATCGCGCTGGTCGGGCAGGATGGGGCCGGCCTCCGCCTGCAGCGGCTCCGGCAACTCCAGCGGCGGCCGGGCCGCGATGCCCGTGGGAAGGAGCCACCAGATGGCGGCCACCGCAATGCCGACCACGATCAGCTGTCCAATCACCGTGGCGACCGACTGCCGGCCGTCGGCCATCGACTCGGCCACGGCCAACGGATCCATCTGCTCTTCGAGATCGACGGCCTGGATTCCGTCGGGGGAGAGCGCCGTCGAGTGGGGAAGGGACGGCCGGGCCAGGGATCCCGCTGGCGACAGGACGGGGTCGCGGTCGTCGGCAGGGCCGCGGGCCAGACCGGTGGAGATTGGGATGAGGTCCGAACGCTGATTCATGGAGGCAAGTGTGCATCACCCGCGCCCGGGCAGCAACGCCGGCTCTCGTGGTACAGCCAGCCCCTCACGGGTTGGCCACGGTTCGGGGCTGCCCGTGCCCCGTCGCCGGACGTTCGCTCCGGCATCCTGCCTCCGCTCACTCGATGCTGACTGCGCTCCGGCATCCTGCCTGCGCTGGTCAGCAACGCCGGCTCTCGGGGCACGGGCAGCCCCTCACGGCCGGGTGCCGAGGCGGTAGAGGTGTGTCTTGGTGCGGAGATAGATGGCGGCATCGAAGACGGCCGGTGAGGCCATGCAGCCGTCGTCGAGCCTGTTGGTGGCGAGCACAGGGTAGGGATCGGCTGCCGAGAGTACGAACGTGTCGCCGCCCTGATTGCTGGTATAGATGCGGCCGTCGGCGAGGATCGGTGACGCCGAGAATTCGCCGCCGAGTCGCTTCTGCCAGAGGGCCTTGCCGCTGACGGCGTCGAGCACGCTGGCGGTGCCTGCATCGCCGATCAGGAACAGCCTCTCGCCAAGCAGCAACTGCGAGGAACGCGTCCCGGTTCCCTGCGAGGACTTCCAGGCGATGTGCGTGCCGCTGACGTCGCCCGTGCCATCGGGCCGCACGGCCAGGAACTTCATGCCGCCCGCTGCGGTGTTGATGTAGACCAGCCCGTGGGCAAACAGTGGACGCGCCGAGGCATTCATGCCGCCGTGTTTCACCCGCCAGAGTTCTGCGCCCGACGCGGGATCGTAGGCGATCGTGGCGCCGGCGCTGGGGATGATCACCTGGTCGCGGCCATGGCTCCTGATCACGGTGGCGGTGGGATAGGCCTTCTTGGCGTCGCCATCGGTCGTGCCGTAGTCGATGTTGCGATCCTTGCGCCACACGGTCTTGCCGGTCGCCTTGTCGAGGGCGACCACATACTGCAGATCGAACCCGTCGAGGGCCACGATCAGCAGGTCGCCGTGGATGATCGGCGACGAGCCGGGACCGCGGAAGTGGTCGCAGGGAAGATCCTGCCGGGACCAGAGAATTGTTCCCGACTCGGTGTCGAGGCAGGCGGTGCCGGCGCTGCCGTAATGCAGGTAGAGCCGATCGCGTTCGATCACCGGAGTGCACGACGCGTAGCTGTTGAACGCGTGGCAGAACTGCGGGGCGGCGATCTCGAAGACCGTGATGTCGTGCACGATTCGGCCGTTGTCACGAGCCACGGCCACCGCGGACAGCCGCGTGCCGTCTTCGGTGGCGTTGGCGAGCCAGACGAGCCGATCCCAGATGACCGGTGACGCCCAAGCCTTGCCGGGAATCGGCGTCTTCCAGGCGACTCCCTGCGACTCGCTCCACTCCACGGGGAGGTTGTGCTCCTGCGAGACGCCGTCCCCGGTGGCCCCACGGAATTCGGGCCATGGCGTGGCGGCCCATGCGTGGTTCGTCATGACCGGAATCGTGAGGCACGCCACAGCCACGCAGTAGCCGTGCATCACGGCACGGCAGCGAACGGTCTGGAACAGTGAGACGACGTCAGCAGCTGACTTCACGGTGAAGCATTCCGGAGGAGCGTGTTGTTGGCGTTTCGCTGTTCACAATGAGAAACGGCACACGAGGTCCCCGGCCGTCATCGCGATTCGCTGCCACCATGAGATGTGCCCGGCTGGCCCGATTGGAAGGTGTCAACATACACAAGATCGGCCACGGAGCCATCGTTGGTCCAGAACCTCGCCCGGATGGCATAGAGGCGGTCCTTCTCCACGATGCAGGCGAACGGCTCGCGATACCGCACACCGGGATTGAGCTGATAGCACCCGTTGGCGAAGTCCTCGTTGGAAGCCAGCAAATTGCGCTTGCGCAGGAGTGGTTTTGGATTGCCGTCGCCGGCAGTCCAGTCAAACCAGGGAACGGCGGGATTGGCTTCGTCGGCAGTGGTCTGCCTGGCGGCAGACGGGCCGCGACCGAGTGGCTCGATCTCGACGATCGAAATCTCCAGTCCGAGGTTTTGATCGTTGTCCTTGCGAGGAAACTTTGGCTTGATCGCGACCTTGCCGATGTTCCGCAGAAACACATCGACGTTCAGCAGCACGTCATCGCCACGGAGCGGGTGCACGCTCGGAGAGACGTTCACCTCCATCGTAGGGTCGTGGGTCCGCTCCACGGTGAAGTTCGTGTAGGTCCACCATGCCGCCACGACCAGCGCGAGGCCACTCAAAACTTTGCCGACGAGGTCAGCCCAGAGGCGGGCCAACTCGAGGCGATGCCAGCGGGTGTCCTGATCCATACGGTCGTCCCTGAGAGTCTGCCGTGCCCATTGCCCGAGGGAGCCCAAAGGTGCCAAGGAAAGTCACAATCGGCACATCCGAGGAACCGGCTCCCGTCAACACTTGCGGAGCCGCCAGTGGCCGTCCTATCATCGCAGTGGGCTGAACGTCCACAGCACCGCTGCTGAGGAGCGTGCCGCGACAACGTTAACTGGCCGCGGGTATCGCTGCTTTCGGGAGGTTCTGCCGTGAAGATCACCTTTGCCTGCCCGCAGTGCGGGAAGCCGCTGGTGGCCGACGCGGCATTGGCGGGTCGGACCGGCCGCTGCCGTTATTGTGGGCATCGCGCGGTGGTGCCGAACGCTCAACAGCAGTCTGGTGGACCGCGGCAGTCCGTGCCAGGGGCGGTCTCGGCCGGAAGTGATCGACCGAACGCGCAGGCACCAGCCGCCGATTGGCGGGCGGCGGTGGCGAGTCAACTGCCGGCCTCCGCTCCGCGTGGTGCGGTGGCTGGCCGTGCAGATGCAAGGCCATCGTCGGATACGGCCGACGGCTACAGTCTCCGTCCCGTCACGCCAGTCGGCGTGCCGGCGCTCGCCGCGTCGGACTGGGACAACGCCGAACTTGGACCGGCCGTCGTCGCGCCACCGACCGTCTTCACGTCGCCGACCCTTTCGCCGCCGCCGCCGGCCCGCGCCAAACCGGTCCGCGTCGCCACGAAGCCGGCCAGCGCCGCGCCGCCTTCGTCTCGCGCTGCCGCGCCGACCGCGGACGCCAGTTCAACCGCAGGGAATCTCGTCGCGTTGGTGACGAACAGCTTCACGCGGTTGGTGGACCGCGTCTCGCCATTGGCTAACGGCACCGTGCCGGGTGCCGCGCGGCCGATGTCGAACGGAGCTGCGCCGCTCGTCGTTGCCTATCGGTTGTTCTTCGGCCTGCTGGGGCGGGCGACGACCTGGATCAGCGAGACCAGCTACACGGTGTCGTTGATCCTCATCATCCTGGCGGTCGCCAGCGGCATGGTTGGCCGGCACTCGCTCGCCACCACGATCTGCGGCGTGATCGTCGTGCTCAACCTCGTTGGCCTCGCAGGAGACATCGTCAGCCTCGTGACCCTGTCGTTCAAGAAGAATCCGCTGCAGGGCGGACTCTTCCTCATCCCGCCGTTCACGCTCTACTACCTCTGGACCGACTGGTATCGCTACCGCGACACGGTCCTGCGGATGCGGATTCCGCTGATGACGCTCGCGTTTGTCGTCGCGGCGTACGTATTCGTGCCGTGGCTCCGCGGTGGCATCAAAGCCGAGCTTCCCGCCGTTGCGTCGGTCGAACAGGCGGTCGACAGCGTCGAGGAGAAACTCGGCAGTCAGAAGGGTGTCCTCGACGAGGGACTCAAAAAGGCGCGGTCGTGGCTCCGCGAGGTGCCGTTGCCAACCCCGCCATCCATGCCCGGTTCGCACGGCACTCACCAGCCGGCCCACGGTGGAAAGCCGTGACGGTCAGGCTCCCGGCGGGGGGTGTCATGAACCAGCCGCCACTCCCGCAGGAAGGACTACACCCATGCTTCCAGTGAACGATCAACCCGGCTCTCGGGACGGCGCCCGCGGCCCCGATGACGAGGACGATATCGACATCGACCTCGAACCGGCGACGGACGACACCGCTGATGTCGCCAACGTGCGGTGGCGGCTCGCGGCCGTGGCAGGATTCCTGTCGCTCTTTCATCTGGCGTTCGCCCTCGCCAAGGTGACTGGGCCCGCGGCGGCCAACACGGCCTCGTCCGACGCACCGGAGTGGACGCTGCTGCTGCGGGCGGCGTTGGCGGGCATCGCGTGTGCCCTCCTTCTGTCGCCGCTGCGGCTCAGCCGGCGGCAGGTGCGGCTCGTGGAAGGCTGCCTGTTCGGCTTCGAGATGCTGGTCATGCTCGCTGCCCAGTACCTGTCTGCAGTGGACCTCATCGACCGCCGTGATCTCGTGGATGCCGTCGCCGTCCAGAAGAATGGCGTGATACGGACGCTCGTGCTGATGATCTGCTACGGCATCTTCGTGCCGCGGGCCCCGGCGGCGACGGCGCGGATCGTGGTGACGATGGCAGCCGCTTTGATTCTCTGCCACGGGTTCGTGCTGCACCACGCCGACAAGGCCAACCTCGCCATGGACGATGTGGCGAACCACCAGATCGTCATGGCCAACGCCCTGTTCCTCATCATGGGTGTGGTGCTCGCGACGCTCGCGGCCTGGGTGTTGCGCGGCCACGAGGGCGGCGCGGATGGTGCTCGCGACTCCGGTCCGGGCGGCTCCGAACGCGTGGGCCCCTATCGCCTGCTGCGTTCGCTCGGCAATCGCGGGGTAGGCCACGTCTATTTGGCGGAACACGACGAGCTCAGGCGGCCGTGCGCGATCAAACTCGTGAGGCCTGGAGACCCCGTGGCGACGGCCCGGTTCGACCGGGAGGTGCAGGCGGCGGCCCGGCTGTTGCACCCCAACACTGTCAGCGTCTTCGATTTCGGCCGCACGAGCGACGGCACGGCATACTGCGCCATGGAGTTTCTGCCGGGGCTCTGCGTCGCCGACATCGTCGGCCGGTCCGGGCCGATGCCCGCGGGCCGCGCCGTCTTCCTGGGCCGTCAGATCTGCGGTGCGATCGCCGAGGCGCACTGGCAGGGCTTTGTCCACCGTGACCTGAGTCCCTCGAACGTCTTCGTCTCGGTCCTCGGCGGCCGCTGCGACGTGGTGAAGGTGCTCGATTTCGGCGTCGTCGGCGGCGTGGCGGCTCTGCCGGACCATGATCCGGCAGCCTCTGGGATGGTCGCCGGCACGCCGGAGTATGTTTCACCCGAACAGGCCGTCGCCGGTCGGGGCGTCGACGGCAGGTCCGACATCTACGGACTCGGCGCGATGCTCTACTTCATGGTCACGGGCCGCCCGCCGTTCCAGCGTGAGACGCCGGCCGACGTGCTGAGGGCCCATGTGTCTGAGCCGGCGAGACCGCCACGGGAACTTGTCGCAGACGTTCCGGCCGACCTCGAGGCGGTGATCCTCCGCTGCCTCGCCAAGCGGCCCGAGGATCGTTTTGCGGATGCCAGGGCGGTGGCCGACGCCCTCGCAGCCTGCGGCTGTGCGACTGAGTGGAACGAGGCCCAAGCGGAAGCCTGGTGGCTTGATGAGTCGTCAGCCCCCGCCGCCGCGTCGGCCGGGGTCCCGCTCCCACAGGCCTGACCCGAGGCGATTCACAGCGATTCAAAGGGGAGATTCGAACGATGGACATGCAGAAACTGCTGAAGGCCACCGTCCAGTTCAAGGCGAGCGATCTCCACGTGCAGGTGGGGAGTCCGCCGACTGTGCGGGTCGATGGCACGATGGTCGCCATCAATGCCCCGCCGGTGACCGCCGAAGAACTCCGCGAACTCGTCTCGCAGGTCGCAGACGAGACCCAGTTGCGGCGTGTGGAGAGCGAGCGGAGCTGCGACTTCTCCTACGCTATTCCCGACGTCGCCCGTTTCCGCATCAATGTCTTCCACGAACAGGGCAACCTCTGCCTCGCTGCCCGCTCCATTCCGCTGCGGATCAAGACGTTTGCCGACCTCGAACTGCCGGCGGTGCTGCAGGACATCGCGGAGGAGAATCGCGGACTGGTGCTGGTGACGGGAACGACGGGAAGCGGCAAGAGCACGACGCTGGCGGCGATGATCGACCACCTCAACCAAACCCGGCGGTTGAGAATCGTCACCGTCGAGGATCCGATCGAGTTCGTGCATACGTCGCACAAAAGCCTCGTTGCCCAGTGCGAGATCGGCCGCGACACGCCGAGCTTCGCGGAGTCGCTGCGACGCGCGCTGCGGCAGGACCCCGACGTGATCCTCGTCGGCGAGTTGCGGGATGCCGAGACGATGCGGATCGCCTTGCAGGCCGCCGACACCGGCCACCTCGTGTTCAGCACCGTTCACACCACGAACGCGTCGTTCACGATGCAGCGGCTCGTCGCCATGTTCCCGCCCGAAGAGCGGGAACTGCTGCAGACGGAGCTGGCGACAAACCTCGCTGCGGTCGTCAGCCAGCGGCTGGCGGTGGCCAAGCAGAAGGAAAAGGGCCGGATCCCGGTGCTGGAGGTGATGCGGAACACGGCGGTGGTGAGTAAGGCGATCCACGAGGGACGGATCACGAGCCTGCCGCAGGCGATCGCCAACCGCGAGATCGGCATGCAGCTGTTCGACCAGCACCTTGCCGATCTCTACAAGTCGGGCCAGATCAGTGGCACCGAGGCCCTCCGTCTGGCGACGAAC
Organism: Pirellulales bacterium; assembly: GCA_040397635.1. GTDB lineage: Bacteria > Planctomycetota > Planctomycetia > Pirellulales > UBA1268 > CAMCQY01. Next base: position 6,210 of record JBBAVO010000015.1, on the reverse strand, counting down.
CCCGAGGCGGTGGCGTTGTCGATGCGGGGAATGAGCACGCTCGACACGGGGTCGGGCCTGGTTCATTGAGCCGCTCGTCCCCGCGTTACTGGGGTGTGAGTCGCAGCTTCTCGTCGATGATCGGGCACCACGAAAAGTCGTGGACTGTCGGTGACGTCGGGTCGATCTCGGCGGGATCGACCAGATCCACGCGGCCGTCGCCATAAAGCACATTCAGTCGGCCAGCATGCCGGCTGCTGACGTCCCGCCACCAGGTGATCGTGCCTGTCGCGGTCGGGCCGACGACATCCGCCACCGGCGTGGCATATTCGAGGGCCAGCACCTTGAACTGGTCGGTGGTGAAGCGGGCCGAACGGGGGTTGATGGCGTAGCTTGTGCGGATGCCCTGCACCGTCCAGGTGAACCCCTTGCCGAACGGGTTTGCGATGATGGTGCCTTTGGGATCCCGGAGCTGATGGATATAGGAGTGAGGATTGCCCCCGACGTGCGTCAGCTTCGAGCCGCCTTGGGCAAGCGGCTCGACGAGGATGACGCCGTCGAAGGGGCTGTTGTAGACCATGTCCTCGAAGACGAGGAAGTAGCTGTCGGCCGTCTTGCGTTTCACCTTGGTGAACTGCTCGCAGAACTCAGGATCGCCGATCGCGCACCAAGGGCCAGGCTGCAGCGGGATGGTCCGCTTGTTGTTGACGATGTACACCGCGAACTCGTTGATGTCGTAGAGTTCATTGCGGCTGTCGCCGGGGCAGAGCAGGCTGCGGCGGTTGTTTTCCATCTCCGGCAGCACGTTGGTTCGCCAGTCGTAGGCGGGCATGCCGCTGCGATACTTGCCCACGTAACTCGCGTGGCCGATGCCGATCTGCTTGAGGTTGTTCGCGCAGATGGATGCACGTGAGGCCTCGCGTGAGGCCTGCAGGGCGGGCAGGGCCAGCGAGGCCAGGACCGCGATAATCGCGATCACGACCAGCAGTTCGACGAGCGAAAAAGCGGCTCGGAGCGGTGTGTGTCTTGCCATGTCGTTCTCCTCGCCGTCAACCCGGCGTTGTCTTGCTACCAGGTGCCGCCAGGCACGGTGTGGGCCTCCCACCAGGCGCGTCCTGGCCCATCGAGGGCGGCCATGTCAGTGCGGGCCATGCCCGCCAGCCGGCGGCGGTCCGCTCGGTCAAGCGGCCGCTCATCCACCTCGTAGCGGACGCCAAGAAGGTGCTGGACGGCAGCGACGGCCCGGCCCGATACGAGCGGATCATCATCCTCGATCGCCTCGACCAGCACCGGCAAGACGGAGCGATCCCCTGTGCGGGCGAGGCCCACGATCGCGGCGGCCCGCACCTCAGGGATACGGCCGTTGGCGAGAGTCTCTTGCAGGCTGGCAATCACCGCCCCGCTGCCGTTTGACCGTGGCCGCGCGGCCACGGCGGCCAGTCGCGTCGCCGCCCGGGCCTGACCCTTCGGGCTGGCCGCCGCGATGGCCTGCCGAGCGAGGTCGGCAGGCGTTTCCACGCTGACGCGGGAGCGGACGGCGGCCGAGATGCCGAGGGCAACCAGTGCCGTCGCCGCGATGCCGGCGAGCAGGAATCGAGTGCTTCCGAAGGTGCTCATGATGGACACGCTCCCGTGATGTCAGATTTCGGTTGACGGCTCAGTCGTAGTCTGAGGACGAGAGCGTGTAGGGCATCGGCCCTAGCTTGAGCCAACTCTGGCCGACCGAGGAGTTGCCGATGTAGGTGCTGCTCGGACCATTCCATTCGCTGTCGCTGGTCACGAGCTGAGCATAGACGTGCGGCGAGACGGTGTCTCGCATGAACCGCGTCTGACCGTCACCGAAGGCGACGACGACGCCGCCTGGATGGTTGGACGAAGGCGCTCCCTCAATGCCGTTGAGAATCTTCTGGGCAGCCGCGGGCACCGAGCTCAACAGACCAAACACCGGCACCGCCGAGCTCGACGTCGAGTTGAAAGTCGCGATCGGCTGATTGGCGGTGCCGCTCATGGAAACCGACATGACGGGCACCATGGCGTTCCAGGAGCCCTGCGTGATCCGTGACGACGACTTTTCGGCGACGAGCAGCGTGTTGCCGACACCATCACCGCCGCTGATCGCGTCGAGGTTGGTGCGGGACGGCGAGTAGGTGGTTGTGCCCGCGCCGCCCAGGGGCGGGTTACCGACGGCGTCGAGAAAGATGCCATCGGCCCGGAACTGTCGCCGCGGGGTGAGCGCGGCGGAGTTGACGACGCATGAGCCGGCGTTGACCACGTAGGCGAGTTGCGCCAGCGACTTGCTGTCGGGCGGCGACGTCGGGCAGACGAAGCTGACCATCGCGGGCGCCTCGGCCGGGACCGGCTGCGACTGCGTGGCCGACTCCCAGGCCCTCTGGATGTCGAGCCGCTCGAGGAAAGGCATGAGAGGAATTGGCCACGAAGGCGTGTTGGCATCGAGCACGGCGGCAAACGTGGGGTTTGACGCGCGCAGGCCGCTCCGCATTGCCGGATGCGTGTTCCGCCAGCCGGGCAGCACACGATGCTGGCCGTCGTAGCTGATGAACGCCTTGGCGAGTTGGCTGAGGTTGTTGGTGCAGCTGATCCGCCGGCCACTTTCCCGGGCATTTTGCACGGCGGGCAGCAGGAGGCTCATGAGCGTGCCGATGATCGAGATTGCCACGAGCAGTTCCACGAGCGTGAAGGCGTGGCGGGTTTGAGCGTGTCGCATAATGCGGGTCCTTTCGAGAAGTGGTCGTCCGGGACGATGCCCTCTGCCATGCTCAGGCATGACCATGGTTGGTGCATGCGTGCGACGTTCCGGCAGTGAGCGGGAACGGCCGTGGGCTGCAGCCGATTTGCAGTGGGGACACGAGGCTGACTGAGACGTGTCGCTGTGGCTGCGACGAGAGCCCGCGGGCAGGATGGTCGTGAAGGCGACCTGCTGGCTCTGGCCGGTGTATCGACCGCGGAACCGTATCGATTCCGCGGAGGCCGCATCGGAGAGCATTGCTGCCCCGCTTCGCACCTCCCTTCCGCCGTCATCAAGACCCAGGTTCGGACAAACATCGCGGCAACGCCGCAGAATCACCCGAACAGTAACGTCGGCTCATCGCACCGACGTCGATCCACTTGGTACGGACGCGATGCAAAAAGGTTCGCATCCCCCGTGCCGAAATCTTACGACGCTGCTGCCATGCCGATCGGTCATATTGGCCGGCCGTCGGGAATTGCGGCCGATTTTCCGGGGCGTTCGGTGCCTGCCTGGCGAAAGGACACTTGGTGGCGCGGCTGGCTCAGGGCCAGAGCCTGCCGGAAGCACCGAGCAGGATCAGGGCCACTGCCGCGACAAATCCGACCGACACGACAACGAAGGAGGTGCGGTCGAGGGAGAGGGAGAGGTCCTGCTGGCCGCAGTGGTCGAACAGATGCAGCGACACGGTCGATTCCACGAGCGTGATCAGGATGGTCACGATGCCGAGCAGGTTCACCAGGTCTGCCAGCGAGAATTCGCCGGTATCGGGCACCAACGCCCCGATGAGGTAGGAATTGGCCACGGCCGCGAACAGGGCTCCCACGCCGAGCCCAAACCGCGGATCGAGGTCGGTGGGGCGAATGAAACAGGGCAGCAGCGCGATGGCCACTGCCACGAAGAGTGCGTGGAACATCTTCACGAATGGCCCCCAGCTGTCGCGGGCGATCACCAGACCGAAGCGAGCCTGCGAGAAGGTCGAACGGGTGCCGGGAGCCAGCCCCGGCCTGCCCTGAGTTGTCTTATAGGAATGGGGCTTCTCCACCGCCGTGAGCGTCCCAAGCCGGTAGCCGTGGACGGCAGCGCGGGAGCTGATGTCTGAGTTGACGACGTCTGGCTCGAAGAGCAGCTTATCGCGCTGTCCGCTGCCGTCCTCGAAGGCCAGCACGAGCAGGTGGCGATCGAGCGGAAAATTATGGATGTGGAAGGTCTTCGCGATCTCGACCTCGATCTGGTAGAGGCGGTAGTGGCGGTCGCCCTCGTCAGACTCCTCGAGCGCCTTGATCGACTCGATCGTGCCATCGACGACCACGAGATGACCTGTCGGGTCGTAGGGTTCGCCCTGCCAGGCGAACCAGACATCGATCAGAGCCCGGAAGCGGCTGTCTCGGATCGCGACCTCGGTGATCCGTTCGAGATAGAGCCCCACGGTCACGCGGCGGGCGCGGTCGGTCGGGACGTCGTCCGCCGGCGTCAGACCGGGATCGGCCGCCCGCGGATCCATCACAGCCTGCCAGTTGCGGTCCTGGGATGCTCGCTTCTCAGCCTGCATCCAGCCGAGCACGATGCCGACAGCGCCGAAGAAGATGACGAGAAACGCCACCCAGCGCCGGAAGCGACGGAGGCCGCGCAGGGCAAAGTGGTGAACGGATGGGGTCGGTTCGGGAGTGGGGGCGGTGTTCATCCGGCGGGCCGGTGACGATGTCAGCGAGGGGTGATAGCTCGTACTGCGGAAGGGTAGCCCGTTGAACGGTCCTTCGCAATCAGAAAACACAGTCACTCAAGAAGCAAAGTCACGTTCGCTTGGTGCGCTGGTTGTGAATTCCGCGAGTCTCCGGCAGAGTATTTGACACGGGCGGAGGGCGGTAGAAGGATTGGACTCCGACCCGTGTTCTCTTGCCCTCCTTGCACACGTCGGTCTGCGAATTTCATGAAAATGGTCGTCACCGGCGGTGCCGGGTTTGTTGGTCGTCATGTCGCCGCGGCCGTGCTCGAAGCGGGGCACGAGTGCGTCGTGTTCGATGCCGCCGGCATCCCGCGGGAACTCGCCGATCGGGGCGTGCGGCAAGAGGTTGGGTCGCTGTCCTCGATTGAAGAACTGCGGAGAGCCTTTCGCGGCGCGGATGTCGTGCTGCACCTCGCGGGAGTGGGCGACGTCTATCTGGCGGCAGAGAAGCCGTGGCTCGCGGCGGAATCGAACGTGCTCGGCAGTGCCAACGTGGCTGAGGCGTGCCTGGCCGAAGGCGTCGGGCGATTGATCTATGCATCCACATGGGAGGTCTACGGCCACCCCGTCTACGAGCCGCTCGACGAGCAACACCCCACGAATCCCGATCATCCGTACAACGTGACGAAACTCGCCGGCGAGCAGTTGCTGATGACATACGACGCGCTGCGCGGGCTTTCCGTGGTGGCGCTCCGTTTGGGAACCGCGTATGGCACGGGCATGCGAGCAAACTCCGTCTTCTCGGTGTTCATCACACGTGCCCTCCGGGGAGAGGCGATCACCGTCAGCGGCGATGGCCGCCAGCACCGGCAGTTCACGCACGGAGTACGCACGCTCGTCTCCGTCCGCTCCATGCTCAGTGGCCAGCAAGAGGTCGTCGACTTCCGCTGGCCGCTCGTGCGGTGCATCCATGCCCATGGTGTCAGGTTCCTCGCGCGGTGCTGCTATCCGTGTGCCGATGGAGTCGTCACGGTGTCCGATGGGGCGGCGAGCGACATCGCCCACCTCACCGGACTGCCTCTTTCACGGATCACGGTCATCCGCAACCCCGTGATCCGGCCACAGCTTTTCAGTCGTGCCGCGGAACGTGTGACGCACCCCTGGCTGGCGGGTGACGGGCCGCCCGTGATCCTCGGGGTCGGCCGTTTGCATCGCATCAAAGACTTCGCGACGCTGATCAAGGCGTTCTCGCTCGTGCGCCGGCAACGGGAAGCGCGTCTGGTGATCCTTGGCGATGGGCCCGAGAGGAACTCACTGCTCCAGTTTGCCCGCGAGCGTGGCGTGGCCGCCGACGTCGATCTGCCCGGCTTCACGGGCAATCCCTATCCAGCGATGCGGGCCGCCGCGGTGCTTGCGCTGACGTCACGATTCGACGCACTGCCGGGCGTGCTCATCGAGGCATTGGCGTTGGGCATCCCGATCGTCGCCACCGATTGCCCGAGCGGCCCCAGAGAAATCCTGCGCGGCGGCCGCTATGGGGAACTCGCGCCGGTCGGCGATGCTGCAGGCGTTGCGGCTGCGATCCTCCGGGTGCTCGACGGAAGGTCGGCCGCCGGGGCCGCCGACCCCGAGTGGCTGGATCAATTCCGCGAGGAGACCGCGATGTACCGGTATCTCCAACTTCTGGCCGATGACGCGGAGCGGGTAGCCGGAGAAGAATGAGCGATACAAGGTGGGGCGGCCTGGCAGGGCCGCGTTCCTGCTGAGGCTTCCCCGACGGCTGCGGTTATCGCCGCCAAGGCGAGCTGACAAATCGCAC
>JBBAVO010000014.1:1467-25798 GCA_040397635.1 Pirellulales bacterium | reverse complement strand
CCATCCACCCCAAGATCCTCGACCGCTACGGCGAGACGATGAGCAAGAGCAAGGGCAACGGCGTCGATCCGCTCGACGTGATCGAGGCCCTCGGTGCCGACGCGCTGCGGTTTGGCATGGTGAGCATGGCGACCGAGACGCAGGACGTGCGGATGCCGGTGGAGTTTCAGTGCCCGGGCTGCTCCGCCCGCATCGAGCAGACGGTACAGAATCGAATGCTGCCGCGGATTGAGTGCCCGAAGTGCAAAGCGGCCTTCCGCACGCAGTGGGCGAGCAGTCCTGCCGACCTCGCCCTGCCCCGCGGTCCGGCACTCAGCGAACGCTTCGAGTCGGGCCGGAATTTTTCAAACAAGCTCTGGAACGCCACCCGCTTCGTGCTCATGAACCTTGAGGACTTCCAGGGTCAGGATCTGTCGGACGGGTGTGCTCCCTTTGCCGCTCTCGAAGACCGTTGGCTCGCCAGCAGGCTGGCCAGCGTCACCCGCGACGCGACCAGGGCGATCGACGAATACAAGTTCGCCGAGGCGGCCCGGATTCTCTATGCGTTTGCCTGGGACGAGTTCTGCAGCGCCTACCTCGAACTCTGCAAGTCGCGGCTGGCCGATCCGGCTCTGCGGCCGCAGGCGCAGTCAATGCTGTTGCTTGCCCTCGACACGATCCTCCGACTGCTCCATCCGATCATGCCGTTCGTCACCGAGGAGATCTGGCAGCACCTTCGCGAGGCGGCTGGCCGTCGGCGGATGCCGTGGGACAATGGTGATCTCGCGCCCTCGATCATGGTGGCCCGCTGGCCTGAGCCGCCAGCTGAGTGGATCGACGACCGCACGGAGACGCAGTTTGGGACGTTCCTTGGAGTGGTGGCCGCGATCCGTGAGATTCGGTCGCGGCAGAACGTGCCACCGCGGACAAAGGTGAAGGTGGCGATCCGTGGGCCGCGTGATACCTCCGACCTGCTCCAGCCGATGCACGCGGCGATCGAGTCGATGGCGACGGTGGAAATCACCGGCCTGGGACCCGATGCGGCCGGGGCGCCCGGGGCCGCGACGGCATCTGCGCTGGGCTGCGACCTGTTCGTCGATCTGGCCGACCTGATCGACGTGGGCGCAGAGATCACGCGGCTCACCAAGGAAAACGAGAAAACGGCGGGCTTCATCGCGGCCAAGCAGGCCAAACTCGCCGACGAGAAGTTTGCGGCCAAGGCCCCTCCGGCCGTGGTGGCGAAGGAGCGGGAGCAGCTGGCCGAACTGGAGGCGAAGCTGGCCAAGGGCGTGGCGACACTTGCCGAGTTGAAATCCCGCGGCCCGGCTGGAGCGTGAAATGCCCTCCTGTTTCGGGTAGTCTGAGGCATGTTGGACGGATGCAACACGGTTCGGAAGCATCGTCTTTTCCTGTCGCCAGCCCCACGTGGCCCGTCCAGCCGGAGACCAGATCATGAGCGTCCAGATGGAACTCTCGCGGATCATCATCAGCGAGATCAACGACCAGCAGGTGGTCTACCTCAAGGAGGTCGAGGGCGACCGCACCTTTCCGATCCTCATCGGCCTCTTCGAGGCGACGAGCATCGACCGCCGCGTGAAGCACCACCAGTCGCCACGGCCGCTTACTCACGACCTGCTCGTAGCGTCCGTCGAACTGCTCGGGGGCGAGTTCCAGGATGTCGTGATCTCGGAGCTGAAGGAGCACACCTACTTCGCCACGATCCGCGTGCTGAAAGACGGCGAAGTGGTGGAGATCGACGCCCGTCCCTCCGACGCGATTGCCGTCGCGGTGACCTGCGAGCCGAACCTGCCAATCTACGTCTCCGAGGAAGTCCTCTCCGACGTGCTCGGTTGAGCAGCGGGCAGACTTGGCAGGATTTCGCTGCCCACACTGCGGACGATCGCACCGACGTCAGATACGCATATCTCCGCCCTCCGCCGCGGCACCGTGAGGAACGTTGATACGATGCTGGGGCGGGAGCCAGATACCCCTGGAGAATGCACGCCATGACTGAGAGCCATTCAGAGGATCGTCCGAGCCCCGTGCTTCGCCGCCGGTTTCTCGCCGCCGTGTCGGCGGCCGCTGCGGTGCCGCTGGGCGCGACCTACGGCTCGCCTTCGGCTGCGGCCGGCGAGCCTGTGCCGCCCGGGATCTTTCGTGAGCCGTCGCAGGACCTGCCCCTCGTCGAGGATGCCGATGTGATCGTCTGCGGCGCCGGGCCGGCGGGCGTGACGGCAGCGATCTCCGCTGCGCGTGCGGGAGCTCGCGTGAGGCTGTTCGAATGGCGTGGCTGCCTCGGCGGCGTTTGGACGGCGGGCCTGCTCGGCTACCTGCTCGACTTCGACAAGACGGGATTCGCCAGCGAACTCGCCGGCCTGCTGGCAGCCCGGGGCCTCCGCCGCGGGGACGGCCGTTCGAGCTTTTGCTACGAGCCGGAGGGCATGAAGGTGGTGCTCGAGGAACTCTGCGGCAATGCCGGCGTGACGATTCAACTGCACACACGAGTGGCCGCGGCGTTTCGGGATGGCCGCAGGCTCCGCACGGTCGTCACCGAGTCGAAGTCGGGACGGCAGGCGTGGCAGGCACCGATCTATGTCGACGCGACGGGCGACGGCGACCTCTCAGCGCAGGCGGGCTGTGCGTTTGAAATCGGCCAGGCCGACGACTGCCCATGCCAGCCGATGTCGCTCAATGCGCTCCTCGTCTGCCGAGATGCGGATGCTCTGCAGCCGTTCATCCATGCCTCCGACTGGACCCGCGCCGACGAAGGAAAAAAGAATGCCCTGCGGAAGGAGATCGAGCGGGCTGGCTACGCTCCGTCGTATAGCAAGCCGACGATGTTCCAGGTGCGTGACAACCTGCTGCTCGTGATGATGAACCATCAGTACGGAGTCAAGCCGTTCGACTCGGCGGCGGTGACGAAGGCGACGATCGAGGCGCGGGCGGAGGTGAACCGCATCGTCGATGCGCTGCGGAAGCTGGGAGGGCCCTGGGAGGGGATCCAGATCGCGGCCACGGCCGAGCAGATCGGTGTCCGCGACGGCCGGCGGATCGCGGGCCGATACACGGTCGGCAGGGACGATCTCGTGGCCGGTGCGCGGCACGAGGATGCCGTGACCCGCGCCACGTTTCCGGTCGACATCCACGCGCTCTCGTCCGAGCAGAACAAGCAGGCGGGCTACACCAACGCCGGCATCAAGGCGAAGCCCTACGATATTCCCCTGCGGGCGCTCGTGGCGCGGGATGTGGACGGTCTGATGACGGCCGGCCGGTGCATCAGCGGCGACTTCATCGCCCATGCGAGCTACCGGGTCACGGGCAACGCCGTGGCGATGGGCGAGGCCGCCGGGGCCGTGGCCGCGATCGCCGCCAAGACCGGTCGGCTCCCTCACGAGGTGTCATGGCTCGAGGCGGAGGCGGTGATCAACCGGGATCGGCCACGCATCGGCCAGTGATCGGCAACGGGAACCCCTCTTCATCCAAGTCTTCATCCAAGCCCGACGCGCGAGCGAGGGAATCCGTCTTGCGGACCCAATAAAACCTCAGCAATCCTGAGATCGACGCATGAGATAGAGAACTGCCGAGCAGAACAGGACCGGCACCTTTTTGCTCATGCAATCCCACGGATGTCGATGACGAAGAGCTGGCGGCCTTCGCCGGTGTGCGGGGAGTCGATGCAGACGGTGTGTTCGTCGCGGCTGAGCCGCGGGTGCGTGTCCACTCGCCATTCGCCTGTGTATTCGGCCGGTGAGGCGAAGGTGCCGAGGTCGATGCGGCGGCCTTGCTCGATGTGAAACAGGTGCGGTGTCTGCAGACGGTGGACTCCTTTGGGGTAGGTGTCGTTGAGAATCCACTCGTTGTTTCGCAGGTAAGTGAGATGTCCGCCGCTATCGAGCACGCCTCTGCCGATTTCCTCCACGACGCCGCTGAACCTGTCCTCGAAGAGGAAGTTGCCCCAGCCATCATTGCCGAGCCAGCCCTTGCTCTGCACGAGGATGTGCGCGGGATCACGCCAGATGAAGTGGGAGGCATACCCGTTCGGGATCACGATGTGTTGGTCGCTGCCATCCATCGCGGAAGTGATCAGCCGCGTGAGATGCGGGCCCTTCGGCTGCGTCCAGCGGTGGAACAGGACGAATCGCTTGCCGTCGGGGCTGCAGAGCAGGTGATAGGCGTGATGTTTGGAGTCGGGGTGATTCTCGATCACCCTGCCCGTGGTGGCGAGGTGCCTGTGGCTGATGATGAGCTTTGAATCACCGGTCTCCAGGTTTACATGCGTGATCCCGCTGCCCTCCGGAGCCACGTCGTCGTGGAAGCGATCCGGGATGCCCGCGTAGCCATAGCCCGGACGGCATTCCGCCACGCGGGCGAAGTCGCACGACACGGCTTCCCTGCCGTTCGGGCTCAGTGCATAGATGGCCGTGGGAAGCGTCCGCTTTTCGCCGGTGTTCACGTCGAGGATGTGGCTGACGAACCTGTCCTGCTCGCGATCATTCCAGATCACCTTCGACTCCGAGCCGGGGATCCACTGCAACATGCAGCCCTGCTGCCAGCACCATGCCTTGGTCTTGCCAAGCGGAATCCAACGGTCGTGCTCGTGCAGATCCACCATGCCGACTTCGATCTCGTCTTCCGCCGTCGGCGACCGATGCTCGAAGCCGACCTTGTTGCCGAGCACGAAGCGGTTGTCCGGCGAGAACTGCAGTTTGTCGTAGTAGCCAAACCAATGAAACCCCGGGCCGCGCGTAATCTGACGGATCGGGGGAAACGCGTCCGCCTGCTGTCCGCGCGAGCCGGTCGCGGCCGTGGCGGCGGCAAGGGCGGCGAGGAAATGGCGGCGAGTGGGGAGGTTCATGGTGATAGAGAAGAGGTGCCAGGCACCGTTTGTGGCACCAGCCGCATCACGCCCTGGCCGGTTGGTGACGATGTCGTCACGTAGGCCTCGCCCGCCTCGTCGCTGCCGAACCCGAAGATCGGCCGGCCGTCCCACGGGATCGCCACGTTCACCGGCCCGCCCGGGGTATCGATGTCGAGGCCCCAGAGCTTCCCGGAGACGAAGTCGCCATAGAGATACTTCCCGAAGAGTTCGGGGATCTCCTTGCCGCGATAGACGAAGCCGCCCGTGATCGATTTGCCGATCTGGTGGTCGTATTCCCAGACCGGATCGACCGTCCGCTCGTCGGCGCCACGGTTGCCGAAGGCCTTCGTCCCCTCGCGGATGCTCCAGCCGTAGTTGCCCCCCTTCTCGACGACATTGATCTCTTCCCAGAGATCCTCGCCGACGTCGGCGGTCCACAGGCGACCGGTGACGCGGTCGCAGGAGAGTTGCCAGGGGTTGCGGAAGCCCCAGGCGTAGATCTCCGGCCGGGCTGCCGCCACATTGACCAACGGGTTGTCGGGCGGCACGGCGTAGCCGCGGCCGGGGTCGCGCCGGTCGACGTCGATGCGGAGGATCGAGCTGAACCACGTGCTCGGGTTCTGGCCGTGGCCCAGTGGGTCGCGTTGGTTGCCGCCGTCGCCAAGGCCGATGTAAAGCAAGCCGTCTATGCCGAAGACGATCGACCCGCCGTTGTGGTTCGAGAACGGCTGCTCCAACTGGAGCACCACGTCCTCGCTGGCCGGGTCGGCCCGGTCGGGATCGTCGCGGCGAACGCGGAATCGCGAAATCTGCTGGGGTCGGCCCCCGTCGGCGACCAGGCTGTAGCAGACGAAGAACTCGCCGTTCTCGCGAAACCGCGGATGGAAGGCGAGACCGAGCAGCCCCTCTTCATTAGCCACTTTCCAGGGCCGCGCGCCGGTCCGCAGGTCGAGGAAGAGCTTTGCAACGCCGCCGCCGCCACGGGGCACGACGTGGATCATGCCCGACTGTTCGAGGACAAACCGGCGGCCCGAGCCGTCGTCGGCATGGGTCACCAGGAGCGGCCGCAGCGGCTCGGGGGGTTTCCCGGTGTCGGTCTCCGTCGACCAGCCCTCCCAGACGATATCAGGAAATGCCGGCACCGCCTTTACCGCCGCCGTGCCGTCCTCGGGCTGCTTGGCGGGGCGACCTGCGGCGAGCTCACGCACCTTGATCGAGCGGAAGGCGACGAGATCGCCGTGATCTTGGAGGCAGATATGTCCGCGGTCGGACTTTCCGAACGAGGGGAACTTCACGAACTTGCTCGCGGCGACGCGGGCGTCCCAGTCCTGATCCCCTTTCTTGAACTGATAGTAGCGGATCCCGTTGACGCAGACCTCGCCCGAGCCGGGCACGACCCGCAGATAGAGATGGTTCCACTCGCCGGCGGGGCGGGTCGCATCGAGCGGGGGCCGCGGAGGTGCCTCAGGATCGGTCTGCTTCGCGTCGGGCCGCGCCGTCGGGTCGGGCTTGGGCGGCGTCGGGTCGGGCTTGGGCGGCGTCGGAGGGGGCTGGTAGAGGGCGTAGAGCCAGCCCGCCTTCTGCGGATCGTGGCCGCCCGCGTTGTCGTTGATCTGCACCTCCGGCCCGGTCATCCAGGGAGCCTGCTCGTCCTCCGACACGTGGAACATGACGCCGCTGTTGCCCCCCGGCGAGATCCGATATTCCAGCTGCAGCTCGAACTCGCTGAACTTCTCTTTCGTGACGATGTCACCCGCGCCCTTCTCCTTCCGCACGAGCGCACCGTTTTCGACGGCCCAGCCCGCCCCGAGCGATTCGGCGCGGTAGCCGCGGAATGCGTCCGCCGACGTGCCGTCGAAGAGCAGCCGCCAGCCGGCCCGGCGCTCGGCCGGGGAGAGCGTGTTGGGGGCCTCGTCGGCGAAGATGGGCCGCGGATGCGCGGAGGCGATGACGCAGGCGGCGAGCAGGACGACCAATCGGGGCCACGATGTGGCGGCATGTAAGGTCGGCATGGCGATAGTCACTGCTTCTTGATGGCGATCGTCACCGGCCTGGAGTCGGCCGCGGCGGCGATGGATATCCCTGACGTGTCGGCCGAATTGTAGCAGGAGGGGATGACCACGGGTTGCCACCGCCAGCCCACGGGCAGCCCGCAGGATGATGCGATTTTGCTCCCCGCCCACTCGCTGCCTAGAATATCATTTTTGCGGTACTACGCTGGAGATGGGGTGTTTCCGTGGACGAAAGACTTTCATCCCTCCCAGCAGCCTTGGACAGCACAAGTATGTGCTCCTTCGGTCACCGCTTTGTGCCGGCCTTGCTGGCTCTGTTCGCGATGCTGCAGCCCTTCGCAGCCGCAGCCGCCGATTCGGCGAACGTCACGTCTCCCGCGGCGGCCCCGGCGAGCTTCGTGAACGATGTGATGCCGATCCTCACGAAGGCAGGCTGTAATTCGGGGGCCTGCCACGCCAAGGCCGGGCTCGGCCAGAACGGGTTTCGGCTTTCTGTCCTCGGGTTTGAGCCGGCGGAGGACTACGAACACATCGTCTACGAGGCCCGCGGACGACGCGTCTCCGTGGCGGCCCCGGATGAGAGCCTGCTGCTTTTGAAGGCCACGGCCCGCGTACCCCATGGGGGCGGCCGCAGGATCGATCCGTCGTCGGCAGATTACCAGGCGATCAGACGCTGGATCGAACAGGGAGCCCCGCCGCCATCCGCAGCCGACCCCGACCTCGTGGCGATCACTGTCGAGCCGGCATCCGCGACTCTTTCTGCCCGTGCCACGGCGCATCTGCGGGTGACGGCGCGGTTCAGCGACGGTGGCAGCCGCGACGTCTCTGGGCAAGCGGTCTACGAGTCGAACGATCCCGCTCGTGCCGAGGTGGCTGCCGATGGCACCGTGCGGATGCAGCACCTGGCGGGCCGAGCGACAGTGATGGTGCGGTATCAAGGCTTGGTGGGTGTGGCGACGTTCGCTGTGCCCGCCGGGCCACCGGCGCCGATGCCCAAGCCCCGCAACTTCATCGATGATTTGGTCTTTGAGAATCTGACAGCCCTCGGCATTCACGCTTCTCCCGAGAGTGACGACAGCGTCTTTCTCCGCCGCGTCTCGCTCGACATTACGGGCACCCTGCCATCCGCCGAGAAAGCAGCGGCGTTCTTGGCCAGTGCCGCGGTGGACAAGCGGGAGCTGCTCATCGAGGACCTACTGCAGTCCCCTGAATACGCCGATTTCTTTGCGAACAAATGGACGGCACTACTGAAGAACCGCCGCGACGATAGCAGCGATCTCCTCTCCAACTTCGCCTTCCACGCCTGGATACGCGACAGCCTCCTTGCCAATAAGCCCTACGACGCGTTCGTCCGCGAACTCGTCGGGGCGACTGGCACCGTGATCTCGAGCCCGCCGGTGACCTGGTACAAGCGGGTGAAGGATCCGAAGGAACAGATCGAGGACGTCGCGCAACTCTTCCTCGGCGTGCGGATGCAATGCGCCCAGTGCCACCACCACCCGTTCGAGCGCTGGAGCCAGGACGACTACTACGGCATGGCCGCATTCTTCAGCCAGGTCGGCCGCAAGCCCTCATCCGTTCGCAACGAGGATTTCATCTTCCACAAGCGCGGCCCCGCGAGCTTCCCGAATCCGCGGACGGCGGCCGCGGTGCGGCCCGTCGCGCTCGGCGCGTTGCCACAGCCGATCTCCACCGACGAGGATCCCCGGCTGGTGCTCGTCGACTGGATGGCAGCGCCCTCGAATCCCTTTTTCTCGAGAGTGCTCGTGAACCGCTACTGGAAGCACTTCTTCGGCCGCGGATTGGTCGAGCCAGAAGACGACCTCCGTGACACCAATCCGCCAGCGAATCCACGGCTGCTTACCGCGCTGGCCGAACACTTCGTGGCGTCGAAGTTCGACCTCAAAGAACTGGTTCGGACAATCGCGAAATCGAAAACCTATCAGGCGGCCGGTGGGATCGACGGCAATCAATGGGACGTGCAGAACTTCTCCCATGCGTACGCCCGGCGGTTGCCGGCGGAGGTGTTGCTCGATGCCATCGACAAGGTCGCCGAAACGACCAGTTCGTTTGCCGATCTGCCGACCGGCACTCGTGCAATCGCCCTGCCCGACAACGCCTACAATCGATCGTCGGCGTTTCTCAAAGCCTTTGGTAGGCCCGAGGGTGCCAGTGTCTGCGAGTGCGAGCGGTCCTCCTCGCCCAGCCTGGTGCAGAGCCTGTTCATGGTCAACGCGGGCGACATCAAGGCGAAACTCTCGTCGCCTCAGGGTCGGGCGGCCCGGTATGCCAGGGAAGACCGCCCCGACTCGGCGAAGATCCACGAACTCACCCTCGCCGCGGTCGGCCGGGAGCCAACCATGCAGGAATTGCTGGTCGCCGCAAGCTACCTTGGCGGGGCCGGCACGGGGAAAGGGACTGAAGCCGCCCGCAGGGAGCGGTTCGAGGACCTGATCTGGGCCCTGATCAACACGAAGGAGTTCATCTTCAACCACTAAGTGTTCAGTCGGTGTCGAGGGAGACCACCTTCCCTCGCCTTTCGAAAGAGTTTTCGAAAAGGTTTTGCCGTCGCGGCAGGACGGGCCGCTGATATCATCCTGATCCGAGAGCCGAAAATACTCGATAGAAACTTCGCCGGCGACGCCGGCCGATCCAACGCCACCCTCCAAGGAGCGACAATCATGGGGAGCGAGAGCTTTTCCGCCGCAATGCGGCTCTGTTCCGGCCCGGGAAATCGTCGGCACTTTCTCCAGGCTGGCCTGGCCGGATTCACCGGCCTGTCGCTCCCGGGGATGCTGCGACTGCGGGCCGAACACCCGGCGGCGGTGACACCGTCTTCGACCGCCGTGATCATGGTCTGGCTGCCGGGCGGGTGCTCTCAACTCGATACGTATGACCCCAAGCCCGAGGCTTCGAGCGAGTACCGCGGCCCCTTCCGCTCCATTCCCACGAAGATTCCCGGCGTGCACTTCACGGAACTGTTGCCTCGACAGGCGGCCCTCGCGGACAAGATCACCACCGTGCGGTCGATGACGCAGACCGCCCCCGGCCACCCCGCGGGGTCGATGCAGATGCTCTCGGGCGACATGGCCACACAGGACAAACCGAAGCCGAAGTATCCCGACTGGATGTGCGCCACCAACTATCTGCGGTCTCGACAGATGGCACGATCCAATCCCCTGCCACGATACGTCGGCATCAACCCGCCGCTGGAATACAACGGCCCCGCCTACGTCGGAGATGCCTATCAGCCCTTCACCGTGTCGGGTGACCCGAGCCAGCCCACCTTCTCCGTGCCCAATCTCGGGGTGACGAATGCCGGCGAGCTCGCGCGACTGCAACGGCGGGCGCACCTGCGACAGCGTCTCGACGACCTGCAGCGAACTGTCGACCGACAACTCGAGATGGAGGCTCTGGATCAGTTCGAAGCTCAGGCGATGATGCTGCTGACGGATCCCCGAGCCAAGGATGCGTTTGATCTCTCGCGTGAGGACGACAAGACCCGGGATCGTTACGGACGCAACGCCTGGGGACAGCAGTTGCTCATGGCCCGACGGCTCGTGGAGGCCGGCGTCGATATCGTCACCACCCAGCTGAGCGGGCCACTCTGCGGCCGAGTCGGCAACTGGGACGACCACGCCGTCAACCACCACGTCTTCGACGCGCTGCGGTTTCGTGCCGACGCGTACGATCAGGCCGTCGCGGCGCTGATCGAAGACGTCTTCGACCGTGGGCTCGACAAGCGGGTGCTCGTCGTCGTCACCGGCGAGTTCGGCCACACGCCGAAAATCAGCTATGCGGCGAGCACCGGCGCCGGGAACGCCAGCGGCCCCGCCGGCACACAGCAACCAGGCCGCGACCATTGGCCGGCCGCCTTCTCGAATATCTGGTTTGGCGGCGGGATTCGGCCCGGCCAAGTGGTCGGGGCCACAGACAGCCGTGCCGAGGCCGTGATCGATCGCCGTTGCACGGCCAATGACTTCCTGGCGACGATCTACCACCACCTGGGCATCGATTCGTCACGGGTGACGATTCAGGACTTCGCCGGCCGCCCGACCCATCTCGTCGAAAACGGTCGTCCGATCCCGGAACTCATCGGCTGAATTCCGCCGGGTTGTGTCCAACGCGGAACCACGCGGCCGACCGTCGCAACTCCGGTCGCCTCGCCGAGATCATGGCTTGGGCGTGGCGGCTGGCGGCTTCACCGAAATCCGAATCGGTTCCGAGACCAGAAAATCGAGGATATCCTGCGGCGCCGTCGCCGCGGTCATCGCCTTCAGGTGGCGGTCCGCCTCGGCCAGCGCTTCCTCGGCAGTCCGCTGCCTCCCGAGGGCGTCAGCCGCGGCCTTATTGGCTTCGGCACGCTGCGGCTCTGGCACCTCCTTTGCCTTCTGTGCCAGCTCTTTGGCGGCGGCGGTACAGGTGGCGACCACCTCGCCGGCGCGTTTCCGCTGCTCTTCGGCCACCTTCGCGATCGCCGCGTTGGACCGATGCTTGACGACGCTAATCCCGTTGAATGCGAGCAGATGGTCGCCAGGCGGCGTTTTCAGCGCGGCCAGATCGAGCACTGCGTCAATCGCCGTCGCCTTGATGGGCAGGTCGATCGGATTCAGACGCGAAAATACCGTGCCGAAGGGCTTAAGTTTGATCGAAGCGCCATTGAACTCCTCACGCCAGGTGATCCGCAGCGGGATTGTCACCGTCTGCCCGGCCTGTGCCTCCCAGACTTTCGGCTCCGCCGCCGCGATGGAGGCGGTTGCCTTTTCAAAGTCGGTGACGGACACAGGCACGTCGGCTGTGATCCGCGAGCGCGGGAAGTCGTTGGGGGCGTAATCGATCGTCCATACCACAGAAGCGAGGGGGCACCGCCGCCTGACTTCAGCGCCGTCGATGCGGGCACTCCCGAAGATCTGCGCGATCGACCACGCGGGTGTGGCGGTTTCGTCAGCGGTGATGAAGAGCATGCCCAGTTGCTTGCCTGCCGGAATGGTCATCCCGGCGGCCCGCACTCCGGGCGGCAGGCCCTCCATGGAGAGTTCAATCTCCCCGTCGAATCCGTCACGCCGCACGGCCACCACCTCCAGCGCCATCGTGCCGCCTGCCCGGAGGGCGATCGGCTTCGAGAACGTGCCGAAGTCGTTTTGCCGCATCTGCACGTGCGCCGGCCAGGCCACGAGGGCGAAGTCGGGGGTGCCCCTGCGTACCAAGAGCCGATACACACTCCCGTCGGCACTGCCGGGGCCCCCGAGCAGGTCGCGCAACCGCAGCCGGTAGGTGCCGTCTTCGCTGATCGCGAGTTTCCCCAGCACGTCTGGCGATCCTGCCGCGTACGGCGGCCCCGAATAGGTCGATGCGGGGATGAAGGCTCCCGGTTTCACCGGATGCGCGATGTCGTCGAGTTCCAATACGTCCGAGAGGGTCTCCTGGCCATCCTTTGAGACGACGCGCTGCACGAGCACGAACGGGTCGGTCTGCATGCCGAGTCGCTCAGAGGCCACCTCGACCCACCACACGTCCCCCTTTTTTCCCTGAAACTCGAACACGTCGGCGTCGTTCCCCGGGGAGAAGCTTCCGGAAATGTCGCATGGCAGTCCGATCTTCTGCGGGACTGCCGGCTCGTCGTTTGGTTCCACCTCGGTGGTCAGCGCCGCGGCGGACAGCCCCTCCGGCGGCCACGAGAAGCGACTGACCCGATGCGAGCCCGCCTCACGTGGCGGCAGCGGTCCCGACGTTTCGCGCAGAGCGAGGCGATAGAACTGTTCGTTGCCTCCCTGGTACGCCAGACCGTGTACTTTGACGAGGTAGGTGCCGTCGTCGGGCGGCGTGAAGACGAGCTCTCCGCCGTCGCGACTCACCAGCAGGTCACGACCGGCTGCATCGGCGACGATCACGACGGGATTGAGCTTCGAATCGATTTCCAGGACGTCGCATGCAACGACGACCCGCTTGCCCTTGACCGCCTGGAACGAGTAGAAGTCGATGGACCGCGGCGTCGTCTTGGCGTTGCAGACCGCAGCCGTCGGCAATGCCACCGCCGTTTGGATCGTTTGGTGGGCCGCGGAGCAGATGATTTCCGGAAGGTCGCCCACGGCGAAGGCCCGCGGTGTCGACACACCGAGCCTTGAAAGAATTCGGGCGTCGTGCACCCCGACCGGTGCATCGGACGCAATGGTCACGACGAACCTGTTCGGGACGGGTTGTCCATCCGCGGCCACCACCGGCTTTGCCGTAATTTTCGGCGTCGAGAAGAGAAGCTCGAGGGCCTCGTCGATGTGCTGGTGGGTGATGCTCACCTCGACACTCGTCCCCACCTGCCCCCCCATGGGAGTTACCGTCAGGAGCCGCGGCAACGGTAGGCAGACCTGTTGGGCGACGCTCGGGCGGGTGATGCAGAGGCTGGCCACACAGAGAGCCAACGGCAGCGTGAACGAGCGGATCATGGCGAACACCTGATGGGTTGGAAAGAGGCCGCGACGAGCCGCTGCCGCTTCCGGAACGAATGCCCTTTGCCCAAGATCGTATTGGCCGTACGGCCACCTTCGCAAATGGCAAATCAGGCGTTCTCCGCGGCCGTGGCCGTCCATCGCGCCTTACAGGACCGGCCCCGGTCGGCGGTGTGTCCCTCATCCGCGATGCAAGTAGAATTGAATCTGACGGTCGGCTGTGCCGAAGCCCTCCACACTGCAGTAGCCCGAGGAGCCTCGCGATCATGAACAACCCGCTTGCCCGCCTGGCCAGCCACGCCGCCGCGGTCGGCAGCCGCTTGATGCACTGCCTGCCGTGCATCGTCGCAGGTCTGTTCCTGGGGCCGTCGTTTTCGGGACAGTCGCGTGCCGTTGCCGCCCCCCCGCCGACCGCGGCTCCCGAACAGCGGGGCCCCATTCGGTTCCAGGACGAACTGCGGCCACTGCTCGCGGTCAACTGCCTGGCCTGCCATAACTCCAAAACCAAGGAGGGCGGCCTCTCGCTCGAGACGGTCGCCACCATCGTCGCCGGTGGTGATTCCGGCCCCGGTGTCGTTCCCGGTAAGCCAGCCGAGAGCATCCTGCTGGTGCGGGCCGCACACCGTGACGCTGATGCCGACACGATGCCACCGCAGGGCAACTCCGTCGGCGCTCGCAGCCTTTCCCCGAAAGAACTTGAACTGCTCGAGCGATGGATCGCCGAAGGAGCCGCTGCTGGTTCCGCCGCAACGGCGCGACCGATCGACTGGCGTCCACTCGCGGCAGGAACCGGCGCGGTTGTCTGTGTGGACATGACGGTGGATGGTCGGCTCACCGCCGCGGCTCGCGGCAGCCGCGTGAGTCTCTTCGACACGATCGCGGGCACGCCGCAGGGTGACCTCATCGACGGAGCCGCGCGGGACGACGGCTCAGTGTCTGCTCAAGCCCATCGCGATCCTATTGGCGCTCTGGCCTTCTCGCCGGACGGCAACACGATTGCGACAGGATCGTTTCGTACGATCAAGCTCTGGAAGAGGATGGCACCGCGGATAGCCGTGCTCGCGGACACGGCGGCGGCGACGGCCACCGCGGTCTCACCGGACGGGGCACACATCGCGTTTGGGATGCCCGACGGCAAGGTGGCGGTCGTCGAGGTAAAGTCCGGCAAACCTATCCGCGTTCAGACGATCCACGAAGCACCAATCGCCAGCATCGCTTTCGCACCCGACGGCGCGACGCTGTTCTCACTCGCTGCATCGGGCGATGTGGCGGCCACCACCGTGACCGATGGCGTGACAACTGGCCGACTTCCCCGGCCTGCGGGCACCACGACACTCGCGGTGCTCGACACGGGCCGCATCGTCACGGCCGAGCCCGATGGCGTGCTGCGCGTGTGGGCCCTGCCCCTGCCGCCACCGCCCGAGGCCACCACCTCGACAAATTCAGTGCCGATCTCAGCGCCGATCAAGGAACTCATCGGCCCGCAGCAGCCGATCGCTGCCTTGGCCGTCGTACCGACGATGCCCGGGCACCTCGTGGCCGGCGGCGGTGATGGCAAGGCACGGCTCTGGGACGCCAATGCCGGCGCCGTCGTCCGTGAAGTCGATCATGGCGGATCAATTGCCGCCCTCGCGGTCCGGCCCGACGGCTCTCGCCTGGCCACCGCCGGTACCGTGCCAGGCATGAAACTCTGGAGCCTCGCCGACGGCAAACTCGTGGCCGCTACGCAGGGCGACGTGCGGCTGATGCGGCGTGCGGCTGCCGCCGACCTGCGGATCGCTGTTGACAAGCAAGATGTCGAGTCCGGCAAGGCCCGCGTCGCCGCTGCCGAGAAGGCCATCAAGGACGCCGCAGATGAGAAGCAGAAGGCCATCGCTGCCGTCGCTGCCGCCGAAAAGCTACTCGGAGAGAAGACTGCAGCCGTCGACGCTGCGGAAAAGGGCAAGAACGAGGCGACAGCGGCCGTCGGGGCCGCGCAGGCCGAAGTGGCCTCGGCCACGGAGGCGCACGCGGCAGCGGTGCTGGCGCAGGCGGCGGCGACGGCTGCGGCGGCCGCGGCTGCGGAGAGCCTCGCGGCCTTCACGAAGGCGGGTGGGGCGTCACCCGCGGCCGATGCCCTCAACGCCACGAAAGCCGCCGCCACCGCGGCTACCACGGCCAAGTCCGCCGCCGAGGCCGCGGTCGTCCAAGCTGCAGCGCAGATCGAACGTGGGAAGGCGATGATTCCGGAGGCGGAGAAGAAAGTGACCGCAGCCGCGGCCTTAGTCGCGAAGGCGCAGGATGAGCGGGTCCGGGCCGACAAAACGCTGGTAAGCGCGAAGCAGGCTGTTGAGTTCGTGGCGATGCGCGAGGGTCAGACGCAAGGCGAGCTGCCGAAGCGTCAGACGGAACTCCACACACTCGAGGGGCAGCTCGCTGCAGACACAGCGGCGGGCGGAGCACTCGCGAAGGATGTGAAGGCATCGGCCCGGCCCCTGACGGCCCTGGCGTTCTCCCGCGATGGCCACTGGCTCGCGGGATCAGGACTCGATGGCTTCCTTTCGATCGTAGGCGGCACCGATGGCAGGCTGCGTGACACCTACGAGGCCGCGCGTCCCGCCGGTGCCAGACCGGCGGTCATGCTCTCCTGGGCCGACGGCCGGCTGCTTGTCGCCGGGGCAGGCAGCCCTGCGGCGACGTGGGACATCCGCGAGGCCTGGACACTCGAGCGGACGATCGGCGGCGAGTCGACGCCGGCAGCCAGCGATGACGACCCGGGAGGGCCGCCCATTGGGACGGTCATGTCCCTGGCCTTCTCGCCCGACGGCCGCGTGCTCGCCTCGGGGAGCGGTCGCGTTAGCCGTAACGGCGAGATCAAGCTCTGGAACATGGAGAACGGCATGCTTTCCCGAGCACTCCCCAAGCCACACGCCGACACGGTGATGACGCTGGCCTTCTCGAGCCGCGGTGACCTGCTCGCCTCGGGCGCGACCGACCGCTTCGTGAAGGTGCACACAGTCGGCGACGGCAACCTCATACGATCCTTTGAAGGGCACGCCGGCCACGTGCTCGCTCTCTCGTGGCAAGCGAACGGCCAACGGCTGGCGTCGGCGGGGGCTGACCAATCCATCCGAATCTGGGACATGGCAACGGGCGGACTGCAGCGCACGATCACCGGACCCAAGAAGGAATTGACGGGGGCACGGTTCCTCGGAGTGTCCGACGAACTCGTTGCATCGGCGGCCGACCCGCTCGTGCGTATCTATAACGTTGGCAACGGGGCTGTCGTACGGGAATTCGCTGGGGCCGGCGACTTCGTCCATGCTCTCGCCACGGCGGCGAATGTCGTCGCCGCCGGTGGCCAGGACGGGAAGGTGCGGCTCTGGAACATCGCCGACCCCAAGCTGATCCATACGCTGGAGCCGTCCCCGGCCAGGCCCTGACCGACTCTGGTCGCGGTGGAGGCTCGAGCGGGCCAGGACCATGCTCGATGGCTATGCCGCAGGCAACCTGGTCGGCAGAGATTTCGTGGGCTTCGAGCGGCTGCGGAAAAATTGGACGAAATCGCCAAATTGTGAATCAGCGAAAGATGTGCGAGAGTACCGTGCCGTGACGCCTCTGCCTCTTTCCGGCCCCTCCACCAGGAGCCTGTTCATGAACAACGCTTCCCCGTGCCGCCCCGATGCCGATCTGTCGCCCGGTCGCTCCCGTCGAGAGTTTCTCAAGACGGCCGTGCGGGTCGCGGGAGCGGCGGGTTTGCCCACGGTCGTGTCGGGCAAGGCCCTGGGCCTCGAGAGCCAAGCCGCAGCGGCGAGTGAACGGCTCACGCTCGGCGTGATCGGGTTTGGACCGCGGTGCAAGTATGTGCTCGGGGAGATGCTCAAGTTTCCCGACATCCAGTGCGTGGCGCTCGCCGACGTGCAGGCGGCGCAGCGCGACGCCGGGAAGGCCCTCGTCGACGGCCACTACGGCACGGCCGACTGCCGCGTCTATCGCGACATGCGCGAACTGCTCGCCCGGCCCGACATCGACTGCGTGCTGATCGCCACGGGCGACCGTTGGCACGGCAAGGCGGCGATGATGGCGGCCGAGGCGGGCAAGGACGTCTACTGCGAGAAGCCGTGCGGCCTGACGATCGACGTCTGCCGCCGGATCGCCGAGACAATGCGAACAACGGGCCGCATCTTCCAGGCGGGCACCCAGCGCCGCAGCGTGCCGAACTTCATCCGCGTGAAGGAACTCGTGCAGGAGGGGAAGATCGGCCCGCTCACGGAGATGCATGCGTCGGTCTACGTGCCCTCGCTCAACAACAATTGGCTTCCCGCGCAGCCGACGCCCGATCCGGAACAGTGCGACTGGAACGTTTGGCTCGGGCCGGCCCCGTGGCGGCCCTACAACGCCGAGTATCTCGGCCGCGGCTGGCGCGGCGTCTACGACTTCGAGGCCGGGGCGCGGCTCCTCGACTGGGGCGTGCACACGGTCGACCTCTGCCAGTGGGTGAAGGGCGCCGACGACACCGGGCCGACCGAGTTCACCCCGTCCGACACGGGCATCGTCTGCCGCTATGCCGACGGCGTGCCGCTCACGCTCCACTTCCTGGCCGAGCCCTTCAAAGACCGTGGGCCGCAGTTCAATACCCAACTCGGCACCTGCCCGGTGCGGTTCGTGGGGAAGGAGGGCTGGATCTCCACGGGCGACGCGGGCCTGATCGACGTCGAGCCCGCGTCGCTGGCCGCGCTCCTACCCGAGGCTGTGAAGCGAGTGAAGGGCACCGACGCGGCGGCCCATGCCCGCAACTTCTTCGACTGCGTGAAGAGCCGACAGGCGCCGGTCTGCAACGCCAACGTGATGCGCCGCTCGCATGTCGTGTCCCACGCGGCGGCAAACTCATGGATCCTCGGCCGGACGCTCGGCTTCGACCCGGTCACCGAAACCTTCACGAGCGGCGGCAAGCCCGATGCGGAGGCCAACGGACTCCGCAGCCGGCCGGAACGGGAGGTGTGGGCATGAGCGCACGCCGCCTGGTCGCCGCAGCCAGCCTCCTCGGCATCACGATGTCTCTTCAAGCCGTCGCTGCGCCGCTCTTCGACGGCCGGACGTTCACCGGCTGGGAAGGTGATACGGCGACTGTCTGGCGGATCGACGACGGCATGATCGTGGCCGGGTCGCTCGACCGCCGGCAGGAGAAGAATGACTTTCTCTGCACGGCCAAGCGATACGGCAATTTCGACCTCCGGCTGAAGATCAAACTCGCAGGCACGGAGGGATTCGTGAACTCCGGGATTCAATTTCGTAGCGAGCGCATCCCCAACAACCATGAAGTGATCGGCTACCAGGCCGACTTCGGCAAGGGCTTCGACGGCGCTCTCTATGACGAGTCGCGCCGCAACAAGATCCTCGCGAAGCCGTCGGACGACGTGCTGAAACAGGTCTCACGGCCGGGCGAGTGGCACGACTATCGGATCCGGGCGGAGGGGCCACGGGTGCGGCTGTGGGTGAACGGCATCCAGACGGTGGACTACACAGAGACCGAGCCGGGCCTGCCGGCCACGGGCGTGATCGCGCTGCAGATCCACGGCAACGCCGTGTCGGAAGTCCGCTTCAAGGACATCGAGATCGACGAATTGCCGTAACCACTGGCAAACCCCGGCGGAATCGCGCCGGCTCGCGGCTTTCTCGACACGTATGCCATTTCTCTCTTGTGCCTGGCGACGGCGGAATCGCGAACGGCGGCGATCTCGGGACCAGGCATTTGAAAGTGCGGCCTCAGGAAACGAACAAAAAAGCTGAGTTCCGCAATACCGGCGGTCATCCCGTGTCTCTGTAATACTCTGGGACTATACGTGCCGCTGCCCGATGGAGAACCAACGAAATGTCATCCCGTACCACCCCAAGTCACCACACCCGCCGCGATTTCAACCGCGCGACCGCCGCGCTTGCCACGGCAGCCGCGTCGTGCACCGCAACGATGGTGCACTCCTCCCGCGCGGCCGCCGAGGAGCCCCGCCCCCTGCGGATCGGGGTCATCGGCTGCGGCGGCCGCGGCAGCGGGGCGATCAATGACTCGCTCTCCATCAACTCGGGCGTCACGCTCGTGGCGCTGGCCGATCTCTACGGCCGGAACTGCGAGCGGCTCTGGAAAACGATGCGGGAGGCCCATCCCGGCAAAGTGGCCACCACCGACACAAGCCACGACGGGCTCGACGGCTACAAGCGGATTCTCGACGATCCGAACGTCGACGTCGTGCACGTCACCTCCACGCCCGGATTTCATCCGCTCCACGCCCGCGCGGCGATCGCGGCGGGCAAGCACGTGTTCGTCGAGAAGCCCGCCTGCATCGATCCAGCCGGCTACCGCACGAGCCTCGCCACCCACGACGAGGCCATGGCGAAGGGGCTCGCGATCGTCGGGGGCACGCAGTATCGCCGGCAGGTGAACTACGCGGGCGCGGTCGAGCAGATCCACCAGGGCGCAATCGGCGACGTGATCGGCGCGCAAGCCCGCTACTGCTCGGGCGGGATCTGGTATCGCCCGCGGACCGAGGGGATGAGCGATGCCGAATACCAGATGAACAACTGGTATCACTTCGTGTGGCTCTCCGGCGACCAGCTCGTCGAGCAGGCCGTGCACAACCTCGACTTGATCAACTGGGTGATGGGCGACAACCCCGTCTCGGCCTACGGCTCGGGCGGTCGGTTCGTGCGGCCCGACGACAGCCAACTCTGGGACACGTTCGGCGTCGACTTCGAGTATCCCGGCGACCGGTTCGTGTCGTTCCAGTCGCGGCACCTGCCCAATACGCTCTCGGACGTGGGCAACGTGATCCACGGCTCGAAGGGCACCTGCCACATCCTGGGAGCCAATGGCGGCTCGCGGATCCTCGACCGCTCCGGCAAGGTCGTGTGGGAGATGAAGGGCAGCATCGCCGACGCCTACAAACAGGAGCACAAGGCCCTGATCGACTCGATCCGGGCCGGCAAGCCGATCGTCGAACTCCGGCAGATGGCCGACAGTTCGCTCGTGGGCGTGTTGGGCCGGCTGGCCGCCTACACCGGGCAGAAGGTCTCCTGGAAATTTGTTGCGGAGGAGTCGCAGCTCGACCTCTTCCCGAAAGATCTCACCTGGATGTCGTCGCTGCCGAACCCCGGTTTCGCCGTGCCTGGCAAGACGAAACTCACTTGAGCGATCGACTGATGCGTCCGATCGATCGACCGACTGGACCGACACCACAGACCTGAGGCACCACCGTTGGCACACACCGCTCCTTACAACGTCGGCGTCATCGGTTACGGCTGGGCCGCGACGGCCCATATTGCCGCGATCAACGCCACCACTCGCGGCCGCGTGACGGCCGTCTGCTCGTCGCGGCCGCTCGACCCGGGCGAGCTCGCCGCCAAACACGGCGGCCCGATCAAGGTGTATCGACGGGTCGAGGACATGCTGGCCGACGCGGCGATCGACGTCGTCGACATCACAGGCCTGCCGAGCCTCCACCGCGACCAGGCCGTCGCTGCCGCGAAGGCGAAGAAGCACATCATTCTCGAGAAGCCGATGGCCAACTCGCCGGAGGAGGTGCACGACATCGTCGCCGCGGCCGACAAGGCGGGCGTGAAAGGCTGCGTCTGCTTCGAGTGCCGGTTTTCGAACCAGTTTCAGGTGACGAAGGCCCTCCTCGACGAGGGGCTGCTTGGGAAACTCCATTACGGCGAGGTGGACTACTACCATGGGATCGGCCCGTGGTACGGCCAGTTTCGTTGGAACACCGGCAAAAAGGACGGCGGCAGCGCCTTGCTCACGGCAGGCTGCCACGCGCTCGATGCGCTCCTCATGCTGATGGGGAGCGAGGTGAAAAGTGTCACGAGCCTGAGCACGAAGTCGGCGAGCGACATCTTCAAGCCCTACGAATACGACACGTCGAGCGTGACGATCCTTCAATTCAAGAACGGCGCCATCGGCAAGACGGCCGCGATCGTCGACTGTCTCCAGCCCTACTACTTCCACACGCATTTCGTGGGCAGCGCGGGTAGCCTGCTCGATGACAAGTTTCACTCCATCAAGCTCAAGGCCGACAAGGGGCACTGGAGCCAGCTCTCGATGAAGTTGCTCGACTCGGGAGATGTGAGCGACCATCCCTACCAGGCCCAGTTTCAGGCGTTCTTCGACGCCCTGGACAAGGGGGAAGACATGCCGCTGACGAGCTTCAAAGACGCGAAGAAAACATTTGACGTGATCTTCGCGGCCGACAAGAGCGCCGCGGCCGGCGGTGTGCCCGTGACCCTGTAGAAGCGGCTTGAGCCTGCGATGAACCGCGACAGGCGGAAGCCGTCAGGCACGTCTTTGAACGTGCACTGAAACGGCTCTTTGTGGGACCAGCGAGTTGAACGACCGCGAACGCTCGCCGCAGACGATAGTCACGGTGTCGACGGCCTCGGGAATCCACCCATGAATGGCGACCGCCATCCCGAGGCCCATACAGGCCGACGGTATCTCACATAAAAAACGGTTACAGCCCGAACGCCTTGCGGAGCACCGTGAGTGACTTCTCGCCGTGTTCGGCGGCCACGACGACGTTGAGCCGCACTTCGCTCGTGCTCACCAGGTCGATGTTGATGCCCTCGTCGGCCAGCGGCTTGAAGAGCCGGTCGGCCACGCCCGCATGGCTGCGAATGCCGACGCCCGTGATCGAGAGCTTCGCCACGTGCGGCACGTCGGCGACATGGGCACCGCGGCTGGCGGCGATCCTCCGGGCCACTTCGATCGCCTTGTCGCGGCTCTCCGCCGGCACCGTGAACGAAATCTCCGCCCGGCCTTCCCGCGGATGGCTCTGCACGATCATGTCGACGTTGAGACCTGCCTTGCCCACCTCTTCGAACACGTCGGCCGCCACGCCCGGGGTGTCGGGCAGATCGGTGAAGGTCACGAGCGCCTGCGATGAATCGAGCTGGCAGTCCTCGATCGCAAGGTCTTCCATCCCCTCGAGCCTGCGGACGACATCGAGCGGGCTCGACTTCACGAGGTGCGAGCCCGCCAGATCGGCTTCGCTGGCGGCCGTGTCGGCCTCGAGCCCGAAGGCATGGTGCACCGCCTGCACGGCCGCGGCACCATCCTTGCGATCGACGAGCACAGAGATCTTGATCTCGCTGGTCGTGATCATGCGGACGTTGATCTTTTCACGCGAAAGAGCGGTGAACATGCGGCCGGCGACGCCTTCGGCGGTGGCCATACCCACGCCCACGACCGAGACCTTCGCCAATTCCGCATCGTGCGACACTCCGGTGGCCCCGAGTTGCTTCGCGACGCGGTTGGAGAGTTCGAGCGCCTCGGGCAGATCATCTACCGGCACGGTGAAGGAGATGTCGGCCTGGCCACCCTGCCCAACGTTCTGCACGATCATGTCAACGGCGATCCCGGAGGCAGCCAGCTGCGAAAACAGCGCGTGGCTCGAGCCCGGTTGGTCGGGGACGTTTTCCAGCGTGATTCGGGCCTCGTCCTTTGCGAGTGCCACGCCGCTGGCCGGCCGGGGCGTCGATTCCTCGGCGGCCAGGATCACGGTGCCGGGCATGTCCTTGAAGCTCGACCGCACGAGCACCTTCACGCCAAACTTCTTGGCAAACTCGATCGACCGCGAGTGCATGACGCCCGCGCCCAAACTCGCCAGTTCCAGCATCTCGTCGTAGCTGATCGACGCGAGCCGTCGGGCCTTCGGCAGCATCCGCGGGTCGGTCGTGTAGATGCCGTCGACGTCGGTGTAGATCTCGCAGAGGTCGGCGTCGAGCACCGCAGCGAGCGCCACGGCGGTCGTGTCGGAGCCACCGCGGCCGAGCGTGGTGATGTTGCCGTCCTGATCGATGCCCTGGAAGCCGGCGGCTACCACGATCGCGCCGCCATCGAGCAGCTTCTTCACGTGGTCGGTCGAGATCGACCGGATGCGGGCCTTCGTATGCGTCGAGTCGGTGCGGATACCGATTTGGGCGCCGGTGAGACTGACCGCCTTGTGTCCAAGCGATTGGACCGCCATCGCAAACAGCGCCACGCTCACCTGCTCGCCTGTGGAGAGCAGCATGTCCATCTCGCGGGCGCTTGGACGGTCGGAAATCTGCTTGGCGAGATCGACGAGCACATCGGTCTGATGGCCCATCGCGCTGACGACGACCACCACCTGATGGCCGGCCTGCTGCCGCGCAATCGCCTTCGTCGCGGCCGCCAGGATCTTCTGGGGATCCGCCACGCTCGTCCCGCCAAACTTCTGCACCACGAGGGCCATCGACATTGTCTCCCTGCGCCGTTTTGGAACGCGAATGTGTGCGCCGTCTCGGCGCGATTCTATGCGTCGTTTGACGACGCGATTCCTTGCCCAACTAGCTCCGCAAAAACTCCCCCATCAGCTTCCAGCCCGGAAGGATGGAAGCCCCGCCCGCGGCGGCCGCAATCTCATCGTAGGTCTGCTGGCCGAGTGGCTGGATGCCGCTGCCTGCCATCACGAACGGCACGGGGCCGCGGGAATGGGTCTTCGTCGTGATGAAGGTGGGGTGGTCGGGGCAGACGAGGATGCGATGCTCCGGCACGCCGGCCAGAAACTCTGCGATCGGCTTCACGATCTTGACGTCGATCTCCTCGATCGCCTTCACCTTCTCCACCGCGTCGCCCTGATGGCTCGCCTCGTCCGGGGCCTCGACATGCACGCAGACGAGATCGGCCGTCGCCAATTCCGCGATCGCCGCACGGCCCTTCGCCGCGTAGTCGGTATCGAGATAGCCGGTGGCGCCGGCCACCTCCAGCCGCTTCCAGCCGGCAAGCGACGCCAGTCCACGGAGCAGATCAACCGCCGTGATCATCGTGCCATTCGTGCCGTATTTTTTCGTGAACGGCTCCATCGCCGGGGCACGGCCCACGCCCCACAGCCAGACGTGTGTGGCCGGCCGTTTCCCGGCGGCGATCCGCGCCTGGTTGACCGGATGGCCTGCCAGCCAGCTGGCACTCTTCGCCATGATCTCGGTGAGTAGTCGGCTGCCGGTGCCGCGGGGGAAGGAGTCGGCGACTGATTTGTCCATCAGGTCGT
>JBBAVO010000014.1:0-1367 GCA_040397635.1 Pirellulales bacterium | reverse complement strand
GTGTCGATGGCGGCGACAGCTTTTTGGACGGCGCTTGAGTCGCAGGCGTGGGTCATGATCACCAGCGGCACGCCGGCGTCCGACGAGCCCGACACGTCGTGCTGAATGACCGACGCGATCGAGATGCCGTGCTCACCGAGCGTGCCGGTGATCTTCGACAGCACGCCCAGCTGATCCTTGACGCGAATTCGCAGGAAGTGCCGCTCGAGCACGGCGGTGTCACTGATCTTCGCGGCCGGGGTGTCGGATTCAAGCACCCCGGTCGTGCGAAACGTGATCGCCGCGCGGCCCACCACCGTGTCGATGATGTCGGCCACGACGGCCGACGCGGTCGGCATCTGCCCGGCCCCAAGACCATGGAAGAACATTCGACCAACGGCATCGCCCACGATGCTGACGGCGTTGTAGGCCCCCCGGGTTTCCGCCAGTGGCGTGCCGATCCTCACGAGCGCGGGTGCCACCCGCATCGCGAGCCGGCCGTCGCTGCGGCTGGCCACCGCCACCAGGCGAATCCGGTAGCCGAGCTCGCCGGCATATTTCAGGAGGTCGAGATCAAGGCCATCGATGCCCGTCCGCGGAATCTCGGCCCACGGCACCCAGACGCCGAACGCGAGATGGGCGAGGATCGCCAGTTTCTGAGTGGCGTCGGTGCCGTCGACGTCCATCGAAGGGTCTGCCTCGGCGAAGCCCTTGGCCTGCGCGAGCTTGAGCACGTCGGCGTAGTCGGCGCCATCCTCCTCCATGCGGGTGAGGATGAAGTTGCTGGTGCCATTCAGGATGCCGCGGATCGATTCGATGCGATTGGCGGCGAGGCACTCGCCGATGGCGGCCACGATCGGGATGCCGCCTGCCACGGCCGCCTCGAAAGCGATCGACCGGCCCAGCTTCCGGGCCAGCTCGAAGAGTTCCGGTCCATGCTCCGCCAGCAGCGCCTTATTGGCGGTGACCACGTCCTTCCCGTGTTCGAGCAGCTCGATCATCATCGACCGCGCCGGCTCCAGTCCGCCGACGAGCAGAACCGCCACCGAGATCGAGGGATCCTGCGAGATGTCACGGATGTCGGACGAGATCTTTCCACCGGGCACCTGCACGCTGCGGTCCTTGGCGACGTCCTTCACGACGGCCCGCTCGACGACAATTGGTCGGCCGGCGTGCCGCGTGATGTGGTCGGCCGACTCGACGAGCAGGCGAACGACGCCCGACCCGACGGTGCCCAAACCGACGACGCCGACACGGACTGGTGCGCTCATGGCGGAAAACGACTCCATGGGAAAGGCGGGACGAATTACTGATCGTAATGAGACTAGCTTGCGGCTGGAAGCACGGCGTGCGGTTCCCGCCAAGGTTCGGGTTGTGCCGGTCGTGCC
>JBBAVO010000013.1:14078-26223 GCA_040397635.1 Pirellulales bacterium | reverse complement strand
CCGGCACGACCAGCCGGCCGCCCGTGAGCAGCGACTGCAGCCAGACCTGGATCCCCGCCCACCGCGTGGCGTCGTAAACCAGAATCCATCCCAGCCCATGCCACTGCTCGGCCAGCCGGGCAGCTGCAAGGAGCGAATCCCACGAATGCTCGACCAGTTTGGGAGGGCCGCTCGTGCCGGAGGTCGCAACGACCACCTGCGTGGCCACCGCCTCGAACTCCCGCCTCTGGGCGCCTGGCTCGGCCGCGATCGCCAGAGAGTCGTCGATCGCGACCCAGTCGCGGAGTTCACCGCTCAGGTCACGGGAGTCCTCGGCGAGGAATGCCACCGGCACATGCTGCCGGCCACACGCCGCGGCGATGACGACAAGCGACTCCACTCGCTTGGCCCGCGCGACGATGCCCACGGGCCGTACGCTGTCGAGCGTCGCTTCAAGCTTCGTGATCGCGGCAGCGAGCGTGGCGTAGTCGATCGTGCGACTGGAGTCGCCCCCGGCGCCGGCCACGATGGCCGTGCGATCGGAAGCCTGGCGGGCGACCTCGGAGATCGCGAACGCGAGCCGGTCTTCAGCCGGCGCATCGGCGAGATGGCTGGGGGAGGTCTGCGTGTTCGTGTTCATCTGAAACTTGCTTCCTCGAAGGTTCCGCCTGCCCAGATAATAAGGAATGATGCGGGGAAAGGCACGTTCAGGGTCTGTCTGGCGAGAGACGGCCTGAATTGGCCTGGCCGTATATGCCCACCAGATCAGCTACCGTACGGATGGCTGGGCGAGCCGTCCCATCGACAGGGGCACGGACCGGGGCCCGAAAGGGATCCACCCCCAGGGATCGCTCCAGCAGCACGATGGTCTGGGCGAGGTCGAGCGAATCGAGACCGATGTCGGCAGCGAGCAGCATCCCCGGCTCCACCGCCGCCGGCTCGCGGCCGGTGTCATGGAGCACCTGCCGGATGGCGGCGACGATCGCGGCGGTGATCGAATCGATCTCGACTGTCATGGGCGAAACTCCTGCATCGTAGCTGATCCCGGGGCGGAGACTCCCCGCCCTGAGACCGCCTGCCAGACGACCTGAAACGCCGTGCACACGATGATCCAGAGGTCCACCAGGGGCCAGTACCAGTGGCTCAACATATCGACGTAGTGCGCGTCGTACTCCAGCCGCTCGGGCCAATCCACCCCATTCCGACCATGGATCTGCGCCCACCCTGTCAGGCCCGGTCGCACCCGCAGCCGCATGCCCTGCCGCGGCGAATACCGCGACACATAAGCCAGCGGCAACGGCCGGGGCCCCACCACACTCATGTCGCCCACCAACACGCTGACCAGTTGCGGAAGTTCATCGAGGCTCGAACGCCGCAGGAACGTCCCGAAGGCCCCAAGCCGTTCGGCATCGGGCAGTGGCCTGCCGGCGGCATCGACCGCCTGCCGCATCGACCGGAACTTGAGGATCTGGATCGGCCGCCCATCCTTGCCAGCCCGCAGGTCTTGGAAGAACACCGGTCGTCCCATCACCACCCTCACGGCGATCCACACCGCGGCCAGCACCGGCACGAGCAGGACCAGCGCTGTCGCTGCAAGCACGACATCTCCCAGCCGCTTCAGCCATGGAAAACAGATCATGCGGCCACCCCGGCGGAGCGTCGTTCCGCGACCATCACAAGCCCGACCAACACGGCTGCCATCACCAGTGGCGTGACCGCGGCCACCTGATCGGCAGCCCTCCGTATCGTGGGATCGACCAGCGGCACCACGGCCAGTGTCGCGCCAAACGCCGCCATCCCGCCATAGAGGCTCGCCACGGCGCGGTGCGACCAGCCGGCGATCAGGAGCCGCTGGTAGAGATGGCTGCGATGCGCCTGGAAGATGTTCTCGCCCGCCCAGAGCCGCCGCAGCAGCGTCAGCGAGGTGTCGAAGATGAAGGGCCAGAGGGCGAGGGCCGCCACCGGCAGGACCTCGGGCACGGCGTCAGCCCGCACCGCCAGTGGCAACACCGCCAGCAGAAACCCACAGAAGGCGCTCCCCACGTCGCCCATGAAAATGCGGGCCGGATGCCAGTTGCTCGCGAGAAATCCGAGCGCAGCACCGGCGAACGCCGCCGCGATCACCGCCACCGGCCCAGCGCCGCAGGCGGCCGCCGCTACCGCAATCCCGGCTGCCACCGCCGCCGCCGTGATTCCCGCGATGCCGTCACTGCCATCCATGAAGTTGAAGGCATTGGTCAGACCCACGATCCAGAGCAGCGTCAGCGGCCATGCCAGTGGCCCGAAGCGGATCATGCCCAGCGAGCCGAGATCGACACGTGTCACGGGTCCGAGCACCGCCACAGCCGCCACGGCAGCCGCCAGATGCACGGCGAACCGGGTGCGGTTTCGCAGCGACTGCACGTCGTCGAGCCAGCTCACGGCCGCGATCGCCAACGCCGGCACGATGGCGCCCCCGATGCGCAGGAGTTCCTCTGGTCTCATGACTCCGATCACGCCGGCCACCGCGACGACGACCGCGACGATCGCCAGGCCGCCCCCTCGCGGTGTGCTCCGCGTGTGGCTGCTGCGGGCGTTGGGGGCGTCGATGATGCCCTTCGCAGTCGTCCATTCGATCAGACCGCGGGTCAGCACCGCCGCTGCCGCGACTGCGGCGATGCACCACGCGATCCAGAGACCGATCGATGTCATCGTTCGCCTGTCACCTGCCGTGGACTCGCGGCGGTCACCGATTCTTCGCGGTGGCCACCGCCTCGCAGACGTCGTCCACCACGGCCTCGTCCACGTGGGCCCCGATCGGCAGGGAGAGGCTGCGGGCCGACAAGAGTTCGGTGCCGGGGAGCGGCCGCGTGCGGTCGTGGAAATGTTCGAAGGCGGTCTGTCGGTGACAGGGCGGATCGTAGTAGGTTCGTGTCTCGATGCCGCGGGCCGCGAGTGCCCGTCGGACTGAGTCGCGGGTCATCCCAAACCGGGCGGGGTCGATCGTGATCGAGAAATCCTTGTGGCACGACAGACTGCCCGCCGCCGATTCGACGAACCCGATGCCCGGCAACTGCTCCAGTTCATGGCGGTAGCGGGCCGCAATTTGCCGCCGCCGATTGGCGACATCATCGAGCATCGCCAGCGACGAGAGGGCCACGGCAGCGCTCAGTTCCGGCATCCGGCCGTTCACCCCGGCGAACAAGGCGTCATACGAGCCATCGTTGCCATACTCGCGGCCCAGTCGCACGAAATGCGCGAGGCAGTCGCAGTCGGTGGCGATGATTCCCCCCTCGCCGGCGACGAGCAGCTTCGTGGGCGACAGGCTGAACACCTGCGCCGTCGCGCCCGCTCCCACCGCCCGGCCGTGCGTGGTCGCCCCGAAGCCGTGGGCGGCATCGATGATCAGCGGCAGCCCGTGCTCCGCGGCCACCGCCGCCAGCGCCGGCACATCACACGGATTGCCAAAGTTGTGACAGGCCGAGATGGCGACCGTCCGCGGCGTGATGGCCGCAGCCACGGCCTGCGGTGTGACATTCGTCGTACGGGGATCGACGTCGATGAAGACGGGTCGCAGATTATTCCAGACGATCGCGGCGGGCCCCGCAAGAAACGTGAAGCTGGGAACGACCACTTCGCCGAGCGGCTCGCTGCGGGCGCCGCTGCGGACCGTGCCAAACCTCGAGAGCGGCTCCATCGAACTGACGGCACACGCGCTTCCCGCGGCCCGTCGGCTGCGACAACTGCCTGCCGACAGATCGAGGCCTTTGTAGACGAGCATCAGCCCGATCGTGCAGCTGCTCACCGCGACCACGTGACGCACGCCCAGCCGCGCCGCGATCGCCTTCTCCAAGCGGTCCACGAACGGCCCCTTCGTGAGCCTGCCGCTGGCGAGGATCTCGGCCGCCGCCGGCCCGAACGCCTCCCACGACGGCAGCGCCGGCCGCACGAACGGCACGCGGATCTCTGCGGCCGCCGAATCGGCGGCTGAATGCACCTCGGGAATGACGGGGAATCGACTACTTGGCATGGGCTTTGCGGGGTGGAGACAAATCGGGCCCATCGGCAACGTGACTGCCGTACTCGACGATCAAATCGCGAAGCAGAGACTTTACCACCTCGGGCGGTTCGTCAGTCACATTGGCAAGCTCGTCGATCAGCCTCTCCGCCGCCGCCAGGGCGGTGGGCCGATGCAGCGCACAAAACACCTTGGGATGGCTCGTGGGCACCCGCTGCTCATCGTCGAAGTAGAGCTCCTCGTAGAGCTTTTCGCCTGGCCGCAGACCGGTGAACACGATCTCGATGTCGTCTTCGCCGAGCCCCGATAGGGCGATCAGGTCGCGGGCCAGATCGACGATCTTCACGCTCTCGCCCATGTCGAGCACGAAGATCTCGCCGCCATTGCCCATCGCCGCAGCCTGCAGGACGAGCTGCGACGCTTCAGGAATCATCATGAAGTAGCGGGCAATGTCGGGGTGCGTGATCGTGATCGGACCGCCGAGTCGGATCTGCTCCTGGAAGATCGGCACCACGCTGCCGTTGCTGCCAAGCACGTTGCCGAATCGGACAACGCAGAATTTCGTCTTCGACTCGGAAGACAGGGCCTGCACGAAACGCTCCGCGATCAGTTTTGAACACCCCATCACGCTCGTCGGATTGACCGCCTTGTCGGTCGAGATCATGACGAACTCGCGGACGCCATGCCTGTCGGCCAGCCGGGCGAGGATCTGCGTGCCGACGCAGTTGTTCTTGATCGCCTCGGCGGGATTCCATTCCATCATCGGCACGTGCTTGTGGGCCGCCGCGTGGAAGATCACCTCCGGCCGGTGGGTGGTCATGATCTGATCCATCCTGGCCAAGTCGGTGATGTCGGCGATGAGCGGCTCGAACGGCGGCCGCGGTTCGTGTCGGCACAGCTCCTGTTCCAGGAGAAACAGGGCGTTCTCGCCACGTTCGACCAGCAGGAGTCTCTTGGGGTTGAACCGGAGCACCTGCCGGCAGATCTCAGAGCCGATCGACCCGCCGGCGCCGGTGACCATGACCGTGCTGCCTTCGATAAGCTGCCGCACCGCGGCGTTGTCGAGCTCGACCGGTTCGCGTCGCAGGAGGTCCTTGATCTCGACCGACCGTGGCTTCACATGCAGGTTCGTGTCGTGGCCGGCGAGCAGCTCATCGATCGCGGGCATCACCTTGACCTGCGATCCGGCCGATGTGCAGGTGTCGAGCAGCTTCCGAAACCGCCGGCCCGTGAGGCTGCCCGACCGTACCATCACCTCGTCAACCCGCCGTCGCTCCACCTCCCGACCGACGCTGTCGATGTCGCCGAGCACTTCCAGACCCGCCACGCGGTTGTGGAGCATGCCGGGATCGTCGTCGAGGAAGCCGACCACGAAATACTGCATGTGCTTCGCCGACATGAGCGTGCGGGCAAGCAACTCGCCGGACTCATCGGCACCGATGATCAGTGCCGTCCGAACCGGCTTGCTCGTGAAGATCGGCCGCAACTCTTCACGAATGCTCCGCCACAGGGCCCTGATGCCGCCGATCGCGAGCACCGTGCCAGCCCAGTCGAGCACGAAGACGCTCCGCGGCACCCGCTGAAAGTCGCCGAATCGCCCCGAGGTGAGGAGCAGCGATTCCACCGTCGTGAGCACGAGCATCGAGAGCGTCGCGGCCCAGACGAGGCTCGTGAGGTCGTTGAACGAAACCCGCCGCCACGACACGTGGCAGTGGCCGAGGGCATAGAAGATGCAGGTCTTGATCACCACGACGCCAATCAGCGTACGCGGAGAAAGCCACGTCCACGTCGAACCGAAGCTGAAGTCACTGCGGATGAAGAACGCGAAGCAGAAGATCGCCGCAAACAGGAGGGCGTGGAGGCACAGCAGCACCACAGCCCTCTTGTTGACTGGCCGCAAGGATCCTGGATAGGACGTGAGTGGGTTCATCGTGATGGAATTCCTACGATACGAGCTAGCCGTTGCCGGCCGGTCACCACGGCTGGTCACAGCCGTTCGAGGTCGATGTCCTCCAGTTCGATCGAGGCTCCCTGGTTGAGAAAACGGACAGCCACGACGAGCCGCTGTTCGTTTCGCCGCTTGACCACCATCCCCTCGAGCCCCCGCAGGGGCCCGCTCCGCACCCGCACGGGCTGGCCCTCTTCGAGTCGGGCCTCGGGCGTGAGCGGCTGATCGGTGTCGATGAGACGCTTGATGTTTCGCAGATCGGCCACGAACGCGGTCGCATCACCGATCGGCAGCCAGCGGGCAACCGTGTTGGTGGCGAGCGCGGCCCGCCGCTGCTCGTCATCGACCCGGGAAAATACGTAGCCCGGGAAGAGTGGTACGTAGGAGATCCGCGTTCGCCCGCCAGGCGACCGCAGCCGCCGCTTGACCAGTGGCGCGTAGAACGGAACGGTCGCCGCCTCGAGTTTCCGCATCAGGTCCTTCTCGCGGCGCGAGAGCGTATAGAAGGCAATCCACCCGCCGGCGTAGGCCACCTCCTGCTCATCGAGCAATTCAGCGGGAAAGATGTCTCGCTGTTTGGGGAGGATTGGCATGCTTGGAAGTCTGGGTGAGACGCATCCGCGGCCAGCGTTGGGGGACGGCGCACTCCGTTCTCGTGGGTGGTTATGAACCGCCCAGATAAGAGCGTAGTTTCGCGTATCAACATCTTATCTTACGCCGGGGGTCAACCGCTGTCGCCATTTTGAGAACGGTTCTGACAAACGGGGCAAAGTTTTCCGCGCGAGTCTGTCGATGAAGACGATTGGAGCGATTGTG
The DNA here is from genome assembly GCA_040397635.1 of Pirellulales bacterium. Taxonomy (GTDB): domain Bacteria; phylum Planctomycetota; class Planctomycetia; order Pirellulales; family UBA1268; genus CAMCQY01. Next base: position 19,483 of record JBBAVO010000013.1, on the reverse strand, counting down.
CCGGTCGCAGGGACTTTGCATGCACGCCGCGAATCTCACTCAAAAATGTCGTCAAAGGATCGCCGGCGGGCGGTTCGGGCGGCGGCTGCACACCGCCTGCGTGGCAATGCTGATCGCTTCGACGATCCTTTCCAGCGGCTGCAGCATCTACGGCCGGCCCCAACGAACCGCCACCCGCCAGGCGACGCTCGACGCCAATTGCCCGCCGGAATCGGGCCGGATGCCCGCCAAGGAACTGGCAAAGGTGACCCTCCCGCCCTATGTGATCGAGCCCCCGGACATCCTGCTCATCGACGCGCTCCGCGTCGTGCCAAAGCCCCCGTTCCGCATCCAGTCGTTCGACACGCTTCAGGTCATCGTGGAGGGCACGCTCCTCGAACAGCCGATCAGCGGACTCTATGTGGTGGAGCCCGGCGGCATGCTCGACCTGGGGCCCTCATATGGCAAAGTGATGGTGGGTGGACAGTCTCTCGAGGAAGCCCAGGACGCCGTGTTTCGCCACCTGAAGCGAATCCTTCGCGAGCCGCAGGTGTCGCTGACGCTGGCCCAGGCGGCAGGCCAGCAGCAGATCGCCGGGGAACACCTCGTGGGCCCCGATGGCACGATCAATCTGGGCACCTACGGCAATGTCTACATCACCGGCATGACGCTCGCCGAGGCGAAGGAGGCCATCGAGGCACAGCTCTCGAAATTCCTCGACGCGCCGCTCGTGAGCGTGGACGTGTTCAGCTACAACTCCAAGGTCTATTACGTCATCACGGAGGGTGCCGGCTTCGGCGACAACGTGGCTCGGTTCCCCGTGACCGGCAATGAAACGGTGCTCGACGCAATCGCCGGCATCAACGGTCTCTCGCGGCTGTCGAGCAAAGATATTTGGATCGCCCGGCCCGCTCCCTCGGGCGTGGGCTGCGATCAGGTGCTGCCGGTGGACATCGAGGCGATCATGAAGGGGGGCTCCACGGCCACCAACTACCAACTCCTGCCGGGCGACCGGGTGTTCATCGCCCAGGATCCCTGGATCGCCTTCGACAGCATCGTCGACAAGGTTACCGGCCCCTTCGAACGCATCTTCGGGTTCAGTCTCCTCGGCGTGCAGACCGTCCAGACGTTCAACCGCCTGCCGTTCGGCTTCAATCCCAACAACGGCTTCTGCTGGGTGGCACGCGAGGTCTACGGCGATCAGAACCCAAAGTGGCTGCTGTTCAGGGCCTGGCTGCTGACGGAAGCCCCGACCTGGCTGCGTGACCTCTACGCGGAACATGGCGAGGAATTCGCAGCCTGGATCCACGACAAGCCGATCATGAAGGCGGCCGTGAAGGTCCTCATGGATCGGGCCATCGCGGGCTATGGCCTGTCGGAGTGAGGCTCGCCGGCGCCGCCGAGTGGTGTCAGCCAGCAGCCGGTGTTATGACTAGTGAGATGGTGATCCCCTTCCGGAGAAGCCTGAGATGAAGACGCTTTCCCGACTTGGAACGACGACGGCCGCCCTTGCAGGGACGTTGGCAGGGACGTTGGCACGAACGTTGGCAGCGACGTGTGCCCTCGGCATCCTGCTGTCGGCCGTGGCCACCGCACAGGGACCGGGCGGGATGCAGGGCGGCGGCAACACGCCATTTTCAAACATCACCCGCCGGCCTTCGATGAGCCCCTACATGGGGCTGGCGTTCCAGGGCAACAACCCCACGACGGGCGGAACCCTCGGGGCGATGCAGGGCCTCGTGCGGCCCCAGCAGCAGCAGTTTGCCCAACAGCAACAGGTAGCTCGACAGTCGCGGCAGCTCAGCCAACTTCAGGGACAAGTGCGGAAGATCCAGCGGCCGACGGGCGGCACCGAAATCCAGACGATCCGCGCCACGGGCCATGCCTCGACATTCATGGAAATGTCCCACTTCTACCCTTCGGCCCGCTAGCAGCCTGTGGCATTCGCTCGCTCCATCACTCGTGCGGCCGTCGTTGCCGTTTCGGCTTGGACAGGTGCGGCGGGCGGTGCTGAAGACGCAGGCGTGCAACCGGCCACAGCGCAGACCGCCGAATTCCGCCCCCGGATGGAGCAACTCGGCACGACCGGCGGGCTCGAGAAGCCGCCGTCATCCCGCGAACTGGCCTCGAGCCGGGCCGAAGTGCACCGGCGTTTTCGTGAGCCACTTTCCCATACGAATACCGCGGCGGGGGCGCGGCTGGCCGCGGAGACGCTGCTCACGGCCGCCATCACCGAGAACGACCGGTCTCTCAAATGGCTGATGCTCGATGAGGCACGTCGGCTGGGCGAGGCGTCCGGTCAGGCCAGCATCGTGAGCCGGGCAATCACGATGGCGGCGGCGGTCTACGATTTCGACGCAATCGAGATGGAACTACGCTGCCTCAAGCAGATTCCGCTCCGCGGCCTCGATGCCCAGCGGGCGTCCGGCCTGGCGTCGGCCGCAGAAAACATCGCCACCCGTGCCGAAGCCGATCAGCGACTCGACAAGGCTGTCTCTGCGACCCTGCTCGCCTATCGCGCCTGGCAGCGAGCAGGCAACAAGGAGGCCGCCTATCGGGCCGCCACGCGGCACGACACGCTGGTTCAAGGGAAGTGACGAAAAGATCGTGTGGACGCAACGTTTTGACGCGAATCAATCAAACGGCCTGCGCTTCTTTCTCGGAGCGGCTGGCTCCTGCGGCGTCGCGGCTTTTTCGGGGATTGGCTCATCGTCGTTGAGATCGTCGCCGCGATCTTCCTCCAACGGCTGATCCTCCTGCTCCTGTCTTTCCCGCCACGGCTTCTCGGCCTCATAGCTCGCCAACTCACCCGCCAGTTGTGTCTTCACTTCGGGCGAACTCCCCTCCGACTCGACCGCTTGCTTGCTGTATTTCCGCGCCTCGGCGAAATCACCCGTCTCGGCGTAGCCGGCGGCCAACGTGCTGATGATGTGCGGCTGCTTCCAGGTCGTTCCCTCGCAGGCCTTCTTCGCCAGTTCGATCGCCCGCTTGCCATCCCGGAGCGCCCCGTCAGGCGATGTGGCCAGCAGCCACGCGAGGTTGTTGAGAACACCCGAGTCGTCCGGCTCGATCTCCAGTGCCTTCTCCAGGTCGGCCCGCGCCGCCTTGTGGTCGCCGATCGAGATTTCCGCATCGCTGCGGCCCCGCCAGCTTGCGAAGTTCTTGTCGTCGAGTTCGATCGATCGTGTAAACCGCTTGATCGCCTGCCGCGGCTGCTTCGCCGCCAAGTAGAGCATGCCCAACTGGCCCATGAGCACGGCGTCGTCGGGCTTCTGCGCGACCAGTTTGCGGAAATCGCGGATCGCAGCCGGGTAGTCGTTGCGCTCGGCGGCGATCAGGCCACGCAGTTCGATGGCCGCCGGATGATCTGGGTGCTTCGAGAGCACCCGCTCGAGATCCGCTCCAGCCCGCTCAGAATCGCCCGACTGCTGATGGATTCGAGCGCGGAGCACGAGCGGCAAGGCCTCGTCGGGAGCGATGCGGATGGCCTTGTCGAGGTCGGCGATCGCCTCGGGCCGATCGCCACGCATGGCCCGTACTCGGGCCCGCTGCAGGAGCGCGCCGGAAGAGTCGGGATCGAGCTTGATGGCCCGGTCGAATGCCTGCTCCGCGGCCTCGAGCTTGTCGTCCATCATCAGCGACAGACCGAGCGCCTCCTGTAGCGAGGCGTCCTCAGGGTCGGCATCGATGGCAGCCTCCAAGTCGCCGCGGGCCTTCTCGAAGTCATCCGTGAGCAGGTGAAACAGGCCACGGGTGCGGCGGATGTCCTTGTCGCGCGGTGCGAGTTCGACCGCCTTGTCGTAGTGCGAGCCGCGCTCCGCACGGGCATCCGCGTCGGTGGTGTTGCCGAGCACGATGTGAGCCTGGGCCGTCTGCAGCTTGTCGTCGGAAAGCAGCTCGATCGCCTTCGCGGCCGCCGTGCGGGCCCGCTCCCGATTGCCGCCAGGCAGGCTTTCCAACTGCGCGATCATGAGCTGGGCGTCGCCGAGATTCGGATTCCGTTCGATCACTTCGTTGAGGTCGCGCATCGCAAACGACCGCAGCCGCGGCCACTGCGGATCGGGAGTTTCGACCTCGTAGATCGCCTGCACGATCCGGCCAGCGCGATACATCAGCGTGTCGGTGTAGAGATCTTCCGCAAACTGCTGCTGGTCGGCGGCGAGGCCCTTCTTGATGGCCCGCTTGCAGAGGTCGAGCACATTGGCGAAGTCGTCGATGCTCTGCGCGGAAAGCTTCGCATCGACCGCCGCATCGAGGTCGTCCTGACCGGGCGATTCAGCCGGAGAGGGCGACTCAGAGGGCGACTCGGTCGCGGCGGCTGGTTCGGCCACGGCACCCGCGGGCTCCGCGGCCGCAGCACTCGCGGCAGCGGCAAGGAGGGCAGACACGAGCAACAGACGGTGGCTCAAAGAAATCTTCATGGGGTCGATGCTTCCTGTGGACCGGGCCCATGCGGGGGGCCCTCTTGCTCATCCGGCAATAGCCTCATCTATCAGTAGTATGGGGCAAGCGGTCGCTTTCCTGCCATGCTGGCTTTTTTCGCGCATGCGGGCCCCAGACAACACGCTCCAGCCGGCAGGCTACAGCGGTGCAGGCTACAGCGGTGCAGGGAGGTCGCGTCTGGCGAACACGACGGCCCCGATCACATAGGCAGCCACGCCCACGCCCACGAGCACGCCGTCGTAGACCGCAAGCAGCCGCCACGATTCGGCGGCATCCCCGACCAGTCGCTGCGGCTCATAGGCATTCAGGATTGACAGGTAGCCGACCCAGCCGAGCGGCCTGCTGAGCCGCCCCACCAGCTTGGCGAGGATCGAAAACACGTAGAAGCCACAGAGGATCCCGATGGTTCGCCAGCGGTAGCTGTCGGCGGCGGAGACGCCGGCCGCAATGCCAGCCATGCAGACCATCAGTCCGAACACATTTGCTGCCGCAGGCAGGAAGCGAAACGGGTCAACTTTGCCAGCCCAGGGGCCAAATGCAATCGCACCCCAGACCGCAGCAAACAGCACGATGCAGAGGAGGGCCGCAGCGGCCGTGGTCGCCAACGCCTGCGTGACGAACACAGCCACCCGCCGCACGGGGGCCGCCAGCACCATCTCCATGGTACCGCGTTCAAGCTGACCGGAGACGGCATCACTGCCTCGAGTAATGCCCCACACTGTGGCGGCCAGCACAACTACCGGATCGACGAAGGCGAGGGCGATGCGGCCGGCATGCGTAGCCACCTCCGTGAACGGCACACCCGAGAGCCGCTGCCAGTCCTTCGGAATGGCCCGCAGGAGCACGTCCTGAAAAGCCGGCATCGGAATCTGCGCGGAAAGCCAGATGTAGATCCAGGGAAACGCGGTCCACAGGGCCAGGAGCGACAGCACCAGCACCCGCTGGTCACCCCACGTTTTTTTCCAGATGGCGGTATTCCACAT
>JBBAVO010000013.1:5169-13978 GCA_040397635.1 Pirellulales bacterium | reverse complement strand
GCACCAGCACCCGCTGGTCACCCCACGTTTTTTTCCAGATGGCGGTATTCCACATAGCTCTTTTCTACCAGAGAAAAATGGGGACGGGAGCGATTTTTCGGTAGCCGAGGATGTCACGGTCGTGGCTGATGGAGAGGGCAGGGATGCGAGACAAAAATCGCTCCCGTCCCCATTTTTATGCGCGGTGAAAACGGTCGTAGACAGCGGCCAGCCCCACAGGCTCGATCCGCACCTCTTCCAGCGGGAGTGTCGCCAGCCAGCCCAGCAGCGGCGCCAGCGAGTCACCTGCCTCGAGCACCACCGTGCCCTCACGCTGCTCCGCGATCGTCACGGTTGAGGCCAGTTCCGGCGGAATCGTCCCGAGGGGTCCGGTGAGCTGGGCACGGATGCGATGGCAGCGGCGGAGATGCTCGAGCGACTGCTCGTGGACGACACGCCCGGCCCGCACGATGGCGACATTGTCGCAGGTGTCTTCCACCTCGGAGAGCACGTGCGACGAAAAGATGACCGTGCGGCCGGCGGCGCGGGCCTCGAGCACGAGTTCCAGCACCTCGGCCCGGGCCGTCGGGTCGAGATTCGCCGTCGGCTCGTCGAGGATCACCAGCGGCGTCTCCATCGCAAGCACCACCGCCAGCGCCAGCTTCTGTCGCATCCCTGTACTCATGCGGGCCACCTGACGTGAGCAATCGAGATCGAGCCGCCGGGCCACACCGGCGGCCACGTCGCGGCGGCAGCCGGGCCGCAGGCTGGCGAAGAAGTCGAGCACGCGATGGCCGTCCATGCGGCGAAAGAGCCTGGCCTCGCCGGGCAGGTAGGCCGTGCGGGCCCGCACCTCAAGCGATTCCCTGACGCAGTCGAAGCCGGCCACCGTCGCGGTGCCCGACGTGGGCGTGATGTAGCCCATCAGGAGTCGCAGCAGCGTGGTCTTACCGGCACCGTTGGGCCCGAGCAGTCCAAAGATCGCACCGTCCGGCACCGACAGCGAACAACCGTCGAGCGCGGTGAAACTGCCGTAGCGTTTCGTGAGGTGTGCGGTGCGAACAATCATTGAAGATCGATTCCAGAATAAAAAAGAAAAAGGTGGCTGTCAGCTTTTCTCAGGCAGGTCGGAAATAATAGGCGGCCAACGCGAATCCGATGAGGGCCACGCAGCGCCGCACGAACGGGGCCGGCAGGCGACGAACGACGCTCGCGCCGGCGATGCTGCCAAGCACCGCAGCCACCGCCATGGTAGCGGCATGCCCCCACGACACATCATGCGATCCAAAGAACGAGCCCGCCGCAAAGAGTGCGGCTGCGGTCCCGTTGATCGCCGTTGCAAGCACATTCTTCACTGCATTGAGCCTGTGAATGTCCCCGAGGCCGAGCACCCCCAGCACGGCCAGCATCAGGATGCCGATCCCGGCGCCGAAATAGCCACCATAGACCGCCACGAAGAACTGAAGGACGCAGGTGAGAAGGAGCCGCGACGCGGCCGGCGCTCCAACTGCGTCACCTGCAGGCAATGATGACGCCGTGGCGGATGAAGCACGCGAGGCCCGCATGCCAAGCCGTGAGAGTTGTGGCTGCAGGGCGAAGACGATCGCCGCCGTGAGAATCAGCCAGGGCACGCAGGCGGCGAACCACTGTGGCGGAAGCACCTGCACGAGGACCGCCCCCACCGCAGCCCCCACCACGCTGGGCACCAGCAGCCACACCGCCCACGGCGGCTGGCCGACGCGTTCTCCCCGATACATCCACGCCGCCGCGAGCGAGCCCGGCCAGAGTCCGATCGTGCTGGTGGCGTTGGCGATCACCAGCCGGGCCGGGCCTGCCGGCAGGATCGCCCCCAGCACGGGAAACGTGAGAATCGTGCCACCGCCGGCGACGGCATTCACCGCGCCAGCCACGAACGACACGGCGGCCAGAGCGGCGAGGCCCGGCCACGGACCGGAGGTCAAGATGTCGTTCATGGCAGCACGGAGAGAGGGTCGCGAGCGGAACAGGTTGTCCTGTTGCGGGTCTATTTGGGACGAGGCATCGCTGGATTAAGAGGGCCGCGGGGCTGCGGTGCGGCAGGCGGTGCCGCGTCAGGCCGGGGCCCGGCCGCGGGCGGAGCAGCTGGTTGATTGGCCACCACGGGCGGCTGGGCCGGCTTCGCCTGCTGGACTGGGCCGGCGGGTGGTGGATCGTCGTAGTGGCCCGCGCCGCAATCGACGAGCAGATAACCTGCCCAGAGAAAAGGATGCCGCGCATCGGGCAGCACAGCCTGGGACGACTGCTTCAGTCGCGGCTCGCGGCCCACGTCTGGCTGTTCTGCCGTGGCCACTTCGACCGCCCGCCGCCAACTCTCTGCCGCGGGCGGACCTGCATCTTCGTCTTCGTCTTCTAAGGCGGTGCGATCCCGGAGAAATTCCTCCACGAGATCGACGCCCGTCTTCCCCCCCATTCGCCAGCGGCTCACCAGCGCGGTGCGGCCGCCAGCCGCCACCAGATCGGTGACGGCCAGAAAAACCTCCTCGCCCGGCCGCGCCGGCGGTTTTGACAATCCTCCGGTCATGGCCGATTGGAATCCTGGCAGCACGATGCACCGCGGCCGCTTGCTGGGAGAACCGAGCCAGTCGCCAAACGTCATGGCCGCCCTGCCACCCTGCATGGAGAACAGAGGCCGCGAGGCCAACGGCCCATCCCCCGACAATTCGTCAAAGACGACGAGCGTGTCGAGCAGCGATGCCACCAGCGGCATCGGCGCTGCTGGCCCGGGGGGCGGTAGCACGACCGCATTCTCGATCGAACCAGTGAGCTGCTGGGCCCACTCCTGCGCGACCGCGGGCTTGTCGCCGCGAGACAGTCGGCCAGCGTAGATCCCCACGGGACCGCCTGTCCGCGGAGTCTCGAACCGCAGCACCGCCAGGCTCCGCGTCGGACAGTATCGGATGCGACAGACATCGCGAAGACGCTGCGACTCCGGCTGCTCGTCGGCAGGCCGTGCCGACCCCACAGGCAAGAGTTCGAACGGCAGATACCAGAGCATGCCGTCGGGCACGATCACGAGTTCGTCGATGCCTTCGGCCAGTTCAACCTTCGAGTTTTCGAAGAGCAGCCGTTCGATTCGCTCGGCAGGTGCCTGCCAGTCGCTCGCCAGCAGGCGTTCGGTTGGGACCGGCGCGATCGGATCAAACAGGCACAGGCTCTTGGCAAGCGCGGCGATCTCCTTGGCGACCGCTGCCGGCTGCCGCACCTGCCACGTGGCAACGCGATCGTGCGATTCCAGGGCCGCCTGGAGTCCTACGGAGTTCCAGTGAAACGACAGAATCAACTGTTTGGGAGCGAGACGTCGCCGGATCTCCGGCGCTGGTGTGAGGGGTGGTATGTCGAGTGGCGGAGCCTCGCGGCCCGCGGAAATCTTCGCGACGAATTGTCGGCCGCGGTCTGCGAGCCGCTGGTATTCCCGCCACGCTGCCACGTCGCCGAGCACCTGCTGGCGTGGCCCGCCTTCTTCTGCACCGCCCGCCTGTTGGCCGGCGACCGCCAGCAGGCTGGCGGTGAGCGGCGTCCGCACCTTCGTGATCGAGTCGAGCACGGCGGAGAGTTCGGGATGGCGGGCCAGCATGGCCGCCCGTCGTGCCGCATCGGCCCGCGGCAACCGCTCCGGGTCGGAGCCGAGCAGAAATTCGACCGCCGACCGGCGGCCTCCGAGCGGCTGGTTGACCAGCCAGCGGCTGCGAACGGCGGCCTCGGCCGCATTGAGCAGGGCGTCGCTCCCACGGCGCGACGCCGCAACACTCCATGCCTCAAAGGCCTCGGTTCGCGGCGAACTCAATCTGGCAAGCGCACCGAGTGGATCGACGGCAGTATCACGCGGTGAGGGATCGCCAAGCAACTTCGCAAACAGCAGATCGGCCTGACGATCGGATATGCCGCCGAAGCCGGCCATGAGCATCTCCACGAGCCGCGATACCTGAAAGAGGGCCGGCTCGCGGCGCCGGGCGATCGTCACCGCACGGTCGAGCTCCCGGTCGCCGCCCGCCACGTCGCCGGCATCGTAGGCGGTCAATGCCATGGCGTAGGCCTGCTGACCGCCGGCCTGTCCGCGGCCCGGATCGGCCCGCATCAGGCGGCCGTCGATCTCGGCCAGAGTAGCGGCCGCCGCCTGGGCATCGCCCGCCACGGCCAGGAACTCTGCCTCGAGGCCGAGGAGGATTGCCCGCAGCACCGGGAGAGTGGTCCGCGACCACTCCGCGCCGCCGCGGATCGACGGCGGCACACCCCGCGTGCCCGCGGCAAGATGGGCCGCGGCCGCCAATCGAAAGGCCTCCTCGAGCGCCCGGGCGTCACCGTAGTCGGCGGCGGTGTAGGTGGCCTCTTCAAAGTAGCGGGCTGCCACCGCCGGCTGGTCGCCGTCGAGGGCGATGCGGCCCAGCACGATCAGCCCCCATGATGTGAGCTGGTGGTCGAACTGATTCCCGACCATCAGTCCCCGGGTGAGCAACGGCTGCGCCTGGTCTGCCTTGCCCTGCGACCAGAGCGCGGTGCCGAGCGCGATGTCGATCCATGACTGGGAATAGTGATTGGGGGGCGCGGGCCGCCGCAGCAGGGCCTTGGTCGCCTCGTCGAGGGCGGCGCCTTCGCGGGCGAGTTCACCGAGGATCACGCCGCGGCGGTAGATCGCGATCACCAGCGCCCGCATGATCTCCTGCGGTCGGATGGGATAGTTGACCGGCGGCGCCAGCACGCCCCCTTTCTTCAGCACCTCGTTTGGATCGGCTCCCCCAAGACGGATCGAGATCGTGCCGGGAATACCCGCGGGGGAGGTGTTCCGCTGGCTGCGACCCCACGTTGCCACCCGCTGCTGCATGAGCGGCCGCGGACCCTGCGCTGGAAACTGCACGGCCAGCAGCCACTCGGCATGGGCGGCTGAAACCAGCAGCGACTCATCGTAGGCAGCGACCGCTTCCCGTAGGCTTCCCAGTTCGTAGTGGCATTCACCGACGGCGGCGGCTGATGCGATCGAGTCGATCCACCGCTGCGGCCCGGCGCGGATGCCCCCCCGATGGTCACGAACGGCGATTTCCAAGCCACGGCTGAAATCGCCAGCGGCGAGCGCCGTCAGCGCGAGATCAAATCCCGGCGATGGCACCGCCTGACCGCCCGGCATACCAAACCCCGGGTCCAGCACGACCTGCGCCTCGAGCCTGCCTGCAGACACCCCCCCGACCACGGCCACCATCAGGGCCGAGATCCAGCGCATGATCCAGCGCATGATCCCGCGCGGGTGAGGGGAATGGGGGCTCATGACCCCGTGTTGTAGCACGAACGGTGAAAAGAACGGCTCCGCGCCGCCACCGGCCTCACGGCTGGCTTCTGGCAGTCTGGGCAATTCAGGCGACGGCCGTGTCAAGCTGCGCATGCCGAACATCGGGGTCGTGACGGTTGTTGAAAGTTTACCGATTGAATCGGCCGATAGTCCCTACGTCGGTCATCCAGCATCCGTCGCGGTTCCTACCAACGCACTTCAGCCCCTCCGCCGGGAAGAGACCCATGAGCACCAGAGCATTCCCCTCGCGTCGCCGTCAGACTGCCATCCGAGCTGGTCTGCTGCTCCTCGCCGTCGGCGGCGTGTCGCTCACGGGCTGCCAGGTCGACGTGGGCGGGCAGACGCTGCCGAGTGCCTACTACCTGCAGGACGACATCCAATACTTCCCGGCTGGCCCCGAGTTCAAACTCTCGAAGGAAGCCGCGGCCCTCAAGGCCTACAAGAAAGAACTGGGCGAATGCCCGGACGGCTGCGGCGGCGGCGGCTGCAGTTCTTGCAAGTAGGCCGTCGGCTGGCTTCCTGCCCCGACTCTCCTCCCCGTGCCTGCCCGTTTTCCTGCGTGCGTCACGACTTGCCTGGACCCTTGTCGCCCCGGTTCCCACCGGATGGTTGACCTTTCCAAGGCGGCCGTTAGAATCCGGCTCCGTGGGAAAGAAGCCCAACAGCAGTCACTAGGCTGTTTTTTTGTGGGTTTCTTACCCAAAGCGAATGGAATCGCCCCGAGAAGCAACCACCGGCTGATCGGGTTTCCCACGGAGTCCTGCAGACCGTGACCGTCGCGTATGAACACTTCCGCGGACCTGCTGATCGGCGAGTTTTCCCGCACGCTCGACGACCGCTTCCGGCTGTCGCTGCCGCCGGAATTAACCGGCCCACTGACGGCGTCGGGCTCCCGGATGGTGCTCGCCAAGGAACGTGCCGGCTGCCTGTCACTCTGGCCGGCGGCCATCTGGAAGCCGCGGATCGATGCTGCCGTCGATGTCGTCCGCAGCAAGCTCCAGGCGGGCCTGCTCACGCAACGGGTGGGGCAACTTCAGGATCTCGGGCGACTGCTCTCGACCCGTCACAAGGCCGTGACGCTGGCGGAACGCGGCCGACTCGTGGTGCCGGAGGGGTTTCGCGAATTCCTGGCGGTCGAGCCTGGGGCCGACCTGCTGGTGGTGGGCGCTGCGGTGTGCGTGGAACTGTGGCAGCCGGCGGCGTGGACCGCCTTCGTGACGGCCGAGATGCCGGAGTTTCGTCGTCGCATCGACGAACTGACGACCTGACCAATCGAACTGAACGATCGAACTGCACGATCAGCGGACCAAAGAATGAACTCTTGATGATCTTTGGCCATGCCCGGGTGAGAGGAAGCGGTTTATAACCTGGCGGAACCATCCGGTCAGGAAACTCGACAACCACGGAGCGGGCCCCACAGCACGGATGCTGCCAAGGGACCTCCCCCGGGCATGGCCTTTTTTTGTAGATACGTTCTGACTGTGGCCGCAGGTTCTGACCGTGGCCGCAAGTTTTTAACTTGCGGAATCCGCGGCAGGGCAACGCCAAGTTGAAAACTCGCCGCCACGGTTCACATCTCACTCCAGCGGATTGCCGCGGGTGGCCAGCGGCCAGTTCACGCGGGCACCGGAGACCGCCGACGCATACACCGCCGTCGTCATCTCGAGCACGGTTCGCCCGGCATACATGCCGGTCTCCGGCTCTCGGTCCTCCGCGATCGCATCGATGAGATCCGCCGCGGCGAACCGTCCCCATCCAAGCCGCTCGGCGGCACGGTCGACTTCGCTCACATTCACGGGCGGTGACTCGACCCCCTCGGCACCGATCGGCTTCCAGGGAAAATCCTTGTCAACCCGCCACAGCGGTGCTTCGCGAAGGTAGGCCTGCGGCACGTGGTCGGGTCGGATCTGGATCGCACCCTTTGTACCGATGACGGTGAGCCCGAAGTTTGGCTGTTTGAGGCCTGCGTCGCGAATGCTCGCGAAGAAGCCGGTCGGACCGTCCGCCAGACCAAACATCGCGGTGATGGAATCGCCGGCGATCGGGCCGATACCCTCGGGGCCTGCCGTGGCATCGGCACGGGTGATCGGCCGTCCGCCCTGCGAGACGGCGGCCTCGCACCACTGCGGCGCGCCTCCCAGATCGATCATCATGTCGAGGATGTGGCAGCCGAGCACGATCAGATCCTCGCCGCCGCCACGCACATCCTCCTTGCCGCGGCCGCGGAGTTCGAGCACCTTTCCGATCCGCCCATCCTCGATGAGGTCGCGGGCCGCCGCGTAGGCGGGCGCGTGCCGGTTGACATAGGCCAGGGAGAGCTTGGTGTTCGACTTCGTGCAGGCCGCGATCACAGCCTCCGCCTCAGCGAGCGTGCGGACGAACGGCTTCTCCATGAAGATCCCCTTCACGCCGGCCTCCGCGGCCGCGATCGCCATCTCCGCATGGCAGTCGATGTGCCGCATGCAGATGGCGACGATGTCGGGCTTGGCCGCCGCGAGCATCGCCTTCCAGTCTCGATGCGCGACTCCCGGCCGTGATGCGTCGAGCTTGTTCCGCTCGATCGCCTTGGCGAGCCCTTCCTCGGATTCATCCGCCACGGCGACGAGTTCCGCTCCCTCGACGCCTCCCCAGAGCTGGTCGATCGCATGGCCCCAGTCGCCCCGGCCCGTCCGACCAATCGCCGCCACCCGCAGTGGCGCCATCCTGAATCGATTCATCGTCGTCCTCCTCATACAGGTCGTTCGGTCTTCCCATCATCCCATTCGTGTCACTGACGCATCGCCTTCGTGACGCCGTCGAGAAACATCTGCACGGCCGATGCCACCAGTACCATGCCCATCAGACGCTCGATCGCCGTGATCCCCTTCTCGCCGAGAAAGCGGCTGAGCGTGGCGCCGAGCAGCAGGATCACCGCGGAGGCCAGCCATGCGAGCGACACGGCCAGCAGCCAGGCAGTATGCCGCCCCGGATCCCGACTGGTCATCAGCAGCACCGTGGCCAACGCCGACGGACCGGCAATGTAGGGGATGGCGAGCGGCACCACGAAGGGCTCGCCATCGACAGGCTCCCCCAGACTGCCGTGCGCCTCTGGAAAGACCATTTTGATCGCGATCAGGAAAAGCACGATCCCACCGGCCATCGTCAGAGCGGGCTCCGAGATGCCGAGCACCGAGAGCAGCGGCCGGCCCGCGTAGAGAAACGCGACCAAAAGGCCATAGGCGATGAGCATTTCGCGGCCCACGACCCACAGCCGGCGGGTCGGATCGACGGACTTGAGCGCGGCCAGAAAAAGCGGGATGTTCCCGATCGGGTCCATCACGAAAAACAGCAGGATTGCGGCGGAGAAGGTGGTCATTGCTATGATCGTAGCATGCCCTGCGCCGACCACGATCACGACCACGATGCCCACGGGCATGGCCACTCCCATAGCCACGGACACGCCCATGGTCTGTCGCTTGATCAGTTCGATCGGGCGATGGCGGCGGGTGTCGGCCTCAACACGCTCTTCGTCAT
>JBBAVO010000013.1:0-5069 GCA_040397635.1 Pirellulales bacterium | reverse complement strand
ATCAGTTCGATCGGGCGATGGCGGCGGGTGTCGGCCTCAACACGCTCTTCGTCATCATCGAGCTCGCCACTGGCTTCTGGGCCGGCTCGCTGGCGCTGGTGGCCGATGCCGGCCACAATGCCGGCGACGTCGTCGGACTGCTGCTGGCCTGGGGGGCCAGCCAACTGGCACGGCGGCCTCCGTCTCGACGCTACACCTGGGGCTTCCGCCGCACGACGATCTACGCCGCGCTCGCCAACGCCGTCCTCCTGCTCACGGCCTGCGGGGCGATCGTCTGGGAGGCATGGCATCGGCTGCAGTCGCCAGAGCCGGTCGCCGGGCCGGTGATGATCGCGGTGGCCGCCGTGGGTGTCGCGATCAACACGCTGACGGCCTTGCTCTTTATGCGGGGCCGCGAACGGGACGCAAACCTGCGGGGCGCGTTTCTGCACATGGCCGCCGACGCGGCCGTGTCGGCAGGAGTCGTGGTGGCCGGAATCGCAATCATGCTCACGGGCTGGACATGGATCGACCCCTTGGTGAGCATCGCGATCACCTTGGCGATCGTCGTCGGCACATGGGATCTGTTTCGGGAAAGCATCGATTTGGCCCTTGACGCGGTGCCCCGCGGTGTCGATCCCGACGCGATCAAGGAGTCGCTCGCCGCCGTTCCGGGTGTGGTCGAAGTGCACGACCTGCATGTCTGGGCAGCGAGCACGTCTGAAGTGACGCTCACAGCGCACCTGGTGGTGCCGGACAAAGACTTGCACGAATCGGCGTTGGCGGCCGCAACCGTCCTGCTCCGCGACCGCTTTCGGATCGCCCACACCACGATCCAACTCGAACGCGAGGAAGCGGGTGAGGCCTGCGTTCAACGGCCGGCCGAAGTGCTGTGATCAGCGGCCACGGACGGCGAACCTCGCGATGCCAGCGAGCATGCGGCGAAACACCAGCTCGTGCAGTGGCCAGATGGCATACCAGTAGGCCAGGCCGCCGACGCCCCGCGGATCGAAGATGGCCGTCTGATGGATCGTGACATCCCCATCGCGGGGCACCACCTCGAATTCCAACCAGCCTCGGCCCGGCATCTTCATCTCGGCCGCCAGCCGGAGTCGCCGCGGCCGCTCACACAGTTCGACCTGCCAGCAGTCGAGTTTCTCACCCGCTTCGACCCGCTCCGAATGCTGCCGGCCGCGTGCCATGCCAGGGCCACCGATCATCGTGTCCATCCAGCCACGCAGCTGCCAGAGCCAGTTGCAGGCATACCAGCCGTTCGCGCCACCGATCCTTTCGATCGCCGCAAAGGCTCGGTCAGGGGAGACAGCCACCACGGTGTGCCGATGGTCCACCAGTCGCGTGCCCTCGGCCTTGCCGCCGTAGCGGTGCGGCAGATACTCCACATCGGCGAGATCGGCCCAGCGCTTCCCTGCAAATGCGGTGTCTTCCTGGAGCATCGCCTCGTGGACAGCGACCGCGAGCGATCGGGGCCGGATCGCAAAGTCGTGGAGTGCCGCGTCGCTAGTCACCACGGTCGGATTCCTGAGTCCGTCGATCAACTTGCGTCCCACCTTCGAATACTTCGGAGTGACAAGTTTGAGCCACAGGCTCGACAGCCGCGGCGTCAGCACCGGCACCGGAATCATCAGCCGCCACAGGCCCCGCTGCCGGGCATACTCCTGCATGATCGCGCCATACGACACCCTGTCCGGCCCACCGATCTCAAAAATCCGCGGCTCTCCGGCGGGCAGGTCGATGGCCGCCGCGAGATAGGCCACCACATCGGTGATGGCGATCGGCTGCGTGGGCGTGGCCAGCCATGCCGGGCAGATCATCACCGGCAGCCGTTCCACGAGCGTCCGCACCAGATCGAAGGAAAAACTTCCGGCCCCGATCACAATCGAGGCCCGGAATTCCACCACGTCGAGCCCGCTGGCCCGGAGGATCGCCCCCACTTCATGACGGCTCCGCAGGTGCGCGGAAAGCCGATCGTCTTCGTCGCCCAAACCACCCAGATAGATGATCCGCCGTACGCCGGCGGCCTTTGCCGCGGCCGCAAAACGCTCAGCCGCCAGCCGATCCGCCCGCTCGAAATCGACGCCACTCTCCATCGAGTGGACGAGCCAGTAGGCCACGTCAACGCCATCGCAGGCCCGCGCCAGCGCGTCGGGATCAGCCGCGTCGCCGCCGATGACCTCGGTGGTCGGGCTGACCAGTTCGGTGAGCTTGGCGGGCCGACGTGCCAGGCACCGCACGGTCTCGCCGCGTGCCTCGAGTTGCTTGAGCAGCACGCCCCCCACGTAGCCCGTCGCGCCGGTGAGGAGAATGCGATGATTCACGGTTCGTCAACTTCGAAGGCCCGGTCCATCAGTTCCGGGTTGCCGGTCTTCAGTCCGTAGAGAAACCACCGCACCCGCTGCTCGCTGGTGCCGTGCGTGAAAGCGTCGGGCACGACATAGCCCTGGGCCTGCTTCTGGATGCGGTCGTCGCCGATCGCCGCGGCGGCGTTGACCGCCTCACGGATATCCTGCTCGTCGAGGATGCCAGCATAGCGGGCCACGTGGTGCGCCCAGACGCCGGCGAGAAAGTCGGCCTGCAGTTCCATGCGGACTGAGAGCTGGTTGTAGTCGCGGTCGGAGAGCCGCTGCCGCATCGACTGCACCTTGTTGCTGATGCCGAGCTGGTTTTGCACGTGATGGCCGATCTCGTGGGCGATCACGTAGGCCTGGGCGAAGTCACCCGGCGCACCGAACCGCCGCTTCAGCTCG
Organism: Pirellulales bacterium; assembly: GCA_040397635.1. GTDB lineage: Bacteria > Planctomycetota > Planctomycetia > Pirellulales > UBA1268 > CAMCQY01. Next base: position 2,325 of record JBBAVO010000013.1, on the reverse strand, counting down.
TCATAGAAGGCGAGGTCGATGTAGACCTTCTTGTCGAGCGGACAGTAGAAGGGCCCGGCTGCGGCGCTTGCCATGCCGCAGGCACTCTGCACCCGGCCGGAAAAGAGCACGAGCGTGGGCGGCGCGTAGCGGCCGCGGAAGTGCTTGGGGAAGAGCCGACCCCAGACGTCTTCATTGTCGGCGAGCACGACCTTCACCATCTTGGTCATCTCGTCGTTGATCGGCTTCGCCGGTGCCTGCTGCTGGGGCCGCGCGAGGTCAGGGGCGATCTGCGCCACCATCTGCGGGTCAAAGCCCAGGAACATCATCGCCAGCATGAGTAGCAGCGTGATCAACCCGCCGCCCACGAGCACTGGCGCACCGATCCCACGACGATCCTCGACGTTTTCGCTCTGCCGCCGGCCTTCCCAACGCATGGACTCTGATCTCCAAATGGGCGATGAAACAAGTGGACGATGAAACAACCCCGGTAATGTACCACGTCCGATCGGCGTCAACACGTCCCCGGCAGGAACGCGGCCGACCTCACTCCGGCAGCGGGCGGCCCTTGGTTTCCGGCAGGAATGGCAGGACGACCAGTCCCAAGAGGAAGGCCGCACACATCGCCAGACCGGCGGGCCGCATCGGCTCCCGCATCCACTCCGGGCTCTGGATGCCAGCGAACACGGTGCTCGACAACTGCCCGAGGAGAAACGGTCCGCTGGCGGCGACGAAGCGGCCGACGTTGTAGCAGAAACTCGTGCCGGTACTGCGGAGCCGGGTCGGGAAGAGTTCCGGGAAATAGATCGCGTAGCCGGCGAACAGCGAGAGCTGGCAGAAGCCCATGAGCGGGAGCATCCAAAAGATCTCGGAAATCTCGTCGAGATAGCGGAAGACCATCGCCGTCGAGAGCATCGCCGCCGTGAAGGCAAGGGCAAAGAACGGCTTGCGGCCAATCTTCTGACAGATCCGGGCGGCCAGCATCATGCTGATAAATGCGCCGATCTGGATCATCATCATTGCGACGCCCGTCCAGATCGTGAGCCGTCCGGCAAGTTCCTGGCCGGTGAACCCCTGCGCCTTGAACGACTTCTCGAACACGCTCCGTTGAAGGTCGATCGCGAAGAAGCCGATGCCCCAGAGGCCGATCACGCCGGAACAGGCCAAGAGCATGCCGAGGATGGCGTTCTTTCGCCAGCGTGGATCGGCAAACAGGGCGCCGTAGCCACCAAGTTTTTCGCCTGTCTTCGCCGCCCGCGCCTTCATCTCCTGCCACCGCTCCGGCTCTTTGAGTCCAGCGCGGATGACCAGTGCCAACAGGGCCGGAAGGGCGCCGATCACGAACTTCCACCGCCACGGCTCCCAGCCGAAAATCTTGCTGCCCATATGGAGCTGCGCCTGGCCCAGACCGATACCGATCAACGCGGCAAGGAAGTTGCCGACGGCCGAGAGCGCCTGGAGCAGGCCGAGCGCATAGGGCCGTGCCCGGTCGGGCATCACCTCCGCCACGAGGGCCACGCCCACGGCAAACTCGCCGCCGACACCCAGCCCGGTGATGAATCGGTAGAAGGCGAAATCCCAAAAGCCCTGTGAGAGCGCCGACAGGCCTGTGCAGAGCGAGTAGATGACGATCGTGATCATCATCGTCTTGGCCCGACCGAGCCGGTCGCCGACCACGCCGAAGATGAGGCCGCCGGTCGCCCAGCCGAGCATGAAGATGCAGGTGGAGAGGCCGCCGTAGAAATCCACCGCCTTGGGATCAGCCGCGGCATCCGCCGTCGCCAGCAGCGTCTGCATCGCCGGCTTCCGGGCCAGATTGAAGAGTTGCTGGTCGAGGCAGTCGAAGAGCCACCCGAGCGCCGCCACCGTCAGCACGAACCAGTGGTAGCGGGTCATGCCGCGATACCAGGGCCCGTCAGCCGGATCGTGGACGGTCGAACCCGACGATTCAAAATGCGGCAGGTCGGCCATGACGATTGTTCCCTCCGAGGCTCACCGAGAAGTGCTTGAGCCGCGGAGCATAGCCCAAAACCGTCTTGGTCGCATCCCCCGTGCGCCCCGCCCTCCCGACAGCTACTTCCACATGTAGAAGGCGTCGAAGAACCGGTCGTAGAGCCGGTGGAGGTATGGATGGGGGCAGTCGTCGTGCGTGCCGGTGCGGGGCCGGCAGGGGCCTTCATAGATCGGCCCGCCCGATGGCACGCCCTGCACGCCAACAAGATCGTAGGGCACAGGAGGCATGCTCGGATGGCAGGGTGGCGGTGGCACGCAGGGCGGCAGCGCCCGCGGCTCCCCGCACCGATGCAGCGGCTCGAGCGGCGCCTGCCAGTCGGCCCACGAGTCGGT
>JBBAVO010000012.1:12021-26975 GCA_040397635.1 Pirellulales bacterium | reverse complement strand
GAACTCGCCCGCAACGACGATGCCAACGGCTCGCTCGACAGCCTCTTGTCGGTGATCACGCGGACGGCAGGCACCTATTACGTCGGCATCTCGGGGTATGGCAACTCGGCCTACACGGCGACCCGCGCCGGTTCGGGCCGCGCCGGTTCGACAGGGATGTACGAAGTGGCCTTTAGCTTCGGTGCGGTGGCACAGCGCACAGGGGCGAAGGCCGCCGCCATGCGGATGATGGGTGCGGCGGATGCCACGCAGCCAATGCTCCAGCCGATGTTTCAGGCGTGTGGAGCGGGCCAGCAGCAGGGCATCCTCGCTCAGCGATCCGCCATGAAGCGGTGGACCATGGTGTGGCGATAGGTCTGCCCCGGATCGAGCCGGACGGCCGGCCAGTCGGCCTGTCCGGCATGGTGGATGCTGTCGGGGTACTTCTGCGTCTCCAGGCAGATGGCAGCCTGCTTCGCATAGGCCGTCCCGCCCTTGCCCGTGACCGAGCCATCGAGATAGTTGCCGGTGTAGACCTGGATGCCGGGCTGATCCGTGAGGATTTCCATACTGCGGCCACTGGCCGGATCCCGTAACAGAGCCACGCTCCGCAGACTCCCGTCGGGCTTCCATTCGCGGACCACGTAGTTGTGGTCGATGCCACCCGGATTCTTGCCATCGGCCGAGGCCGGCAGCGCCTTGATCGCCTCGCCGAGCACAGCCACCGGCTGGCGTTCGGGCCGGAGGTCGAACGGCGTGCCCGCCACGGGTGCGAACTCACCCGTCGGGATGCCGCCGGCATCGACCGGCAGATAACGGTCGGCGGTCACCGACAGCGTATGCCCGTGAATCGAGCCCGACGCCTGCCCGGCGAGATTCCAGTAGGAGTGATGGGCCATGTTCACGATCGTGGGAGCATCACAGGTCGCCGCCATCTCGACCCAGAGTTCGCCATCGGGCGTGAGCGTGTAGGTGGCTTTGGCAGTGACCTGCCCAGGATAACCCTCGTCGCCTGCGGGTGAGACCATTTCGAAGTCAACCGCCGGCCCCTTCTCCGAGGTCCGTGGCGTCGCCCTCCAGAGCTTCTTGTCGAAGCCGGCCACGCCGCCGTGAAGGTGGTTGGGCTCGTTGTTCGTCGCCAACGTGTAGGCCTTGCCATCGAGTTCGAATCGTCCAGCAGCGATGCGGTTGGCGACCCGGCCACAGGTCGCGCCGAAGTAGGGATGCGTGGCCGCGTAGCCATCGAGCGAATCGAAGCCGAGGACGACGTCCACCGGCTTGCCGTCCTTCCCGGGCACGTGCAGGCTCGTCAGAATTGCACCGAAGTCGGTGATGGTCGCCTTCCAGCCCCCGGGCACTTCGAGCGTGTAGAGGTGCGCCTCGCGGCCATCGGGCAGGCGACCGAACGGGCTCACCGTTGGCAGAGGAAACACGGCAGCAGGCATGGACGTGGCAACTCCCAAATTCGAGACGGACAAAGACGAGGCCGATGGCTCGGCTGCCGCCGCGGCACACGGCAGGACCACGATCAGAACCATCGCTGACAGTCGCACCCACGCCATGGCTTCAACTCCACCGGATATGAACGGCTCGGATCAACCGCGTTCCGCCGGCTTGGCGGTGACTCGCGGCTTGGCGGGGGCTCCGCTCTCGGCTTCCTCGCGTTTCATGCCGATCCAGCCATCGATGCTCCATGGGCCGCCACCGAACGCCATCAGCGAGAGCAGGCCGCCGGCGATCGCCATGTTCTTCATGAACTGGATCGTCTGCAACTGCCGCTGACCGGCATCGGCGACCGACCAGAAGTCGTGGAAGTAGTAGGTGGCCGCGAGCAGGAAGATGAGCAAAAACGCCGCACCGATCCGGGTCCAGGCACCGAGCACGACGCTCAAGCCGCCGATCAAAAGCAGCCCGATGGCGCCGAACAGGGCAAACTTGGGATTGGGCACCCCTTCGGTGGCCATGTAGGCCGCGGTTGCCTGGAACTGCGGAATCTTGTTGGCAACAGCGCTGACCACAAAGATTGCGGCCAGGAGCAGCCTTGCGACGAGCGCGATGGCGCCCTGCATGATCGAGGCAAGCTGTTCCATGATGGATGTTCTCCTGATGGCGTGTCGCGGGGGGCTGACCCGGTCAGCGTCGGCCATGATCGTCGCGAACCGACCGCCCCCCGGCAAGAGCGGATTGGCCGGCTGTGACGGCCGTTGACGCCCGAATGGCCTCAGCCGGCCGGCTGGTCCCGTGTGATGCAGTGGAGGGCTCCGCGGCCGCGAACGAGCTCCTGGCAGTCCACAGGCACGATCCGCCGACCCGGAAAACAGGCAGCCAGCGTGTGGATTGCCGCCTCGTCGGTCGGTCCGCCAAACACCGGCACCATCACGGCCCCGTTGGCCACATAGAAATTCAGATGGCTGGCCGGCAGCTGCGTGCCCGCGAAGGCGAACCGCGCCGGGATGTCGATCGGGATCACCTCCAGCCGGCGGCCACGGGCATCGACAGCCGCCTCGAGCTGCGCGAGATTCTCGGCAAGCGATGCGGAGTTGGGGTCGAGCCGATCGGACTGCCGCGCCGCCACGACGCGGCCGGGGGCAACGAACCGGGCCAGTTGGTCGATATGGCCATCGGTGTCGTCGCCGGCGAGGTCGCCGCCCAGCCAGATCACGCGGTCGATGGAAAGCTGCTGCCTGAGAACCTGCTCGAGTTCGCCGCGCGGGAGGCCGGGATTCCGTTTGGGATCATCGATGCAGCGGTGGTTCACCAGCAGCGTGCGCTCGCCGTCGGTCTCGATCGCACCCCCTTCGAGCACCACACCCGGCGACACGACCGTCATGCCGAGCCGGCCCGCGATGGCCCGCGACACCTTGGCGTCGAGATCCCAGGGCGGATACTTTCCCCCCCACGCATTCCACTCCCAGCAGACGGCCACCGGCCGGCTGGCCCCCTGGCCCTTCATCCCCTGCTCGAGCGGCGTGAGAAACACCGGCCCCGTATCGCGGAGCCACGAGTCGTTGGTGGGAATGTCGATACACTCCACATTGGCCAGGCCATGGAGCTGATCCTGTGCGTCGGTGAGCGCCGCTCCGCTGGCGATCACCTTCACCGGCTCCCATGGGGCCAAAAGACGGATGAACCGCGCGAAGAACTCGGGGATGACGGCGAAGTCTCCTAGAAACGTCGCCCGCCGGTGCGGCCAGGCAATCCACGTGGCCGCATGCGGCTCCCACTCCGCCGGCAGCCGATAGCCGTCCACGTGCGACACGGCTATTTCTCCCACCGCTTCAGCAGGCTGCCGTAGGCGTCGATGCGGCGATCGCGGAAGAAGGGCCAGCGGGTCCGCGACCATTCGATCCGGGCGAGGTCGCACTCCACCACGATTGTCTCGGGAGTCTCGTGGCCCGCCATCACGATCCGCTCGCCATTGGGGGCGTAGACGACGCTCGCGCCCCAGAACCGTAAGGGACCCTCACGGCCCGTGCGGTTCACCGCCACGACGAACACGCCGTTGGCGATCGCGTGGCTGCGGAGCATCGTGTCCCACGACTCATACTGCTCGCGATGCAGGTCCTCCTCGCCGTCGAGCCAGCCGATCGCCGTGGGATAGAAGAGCACCTCCGCGCCGGCCATGGCCGTCAGGCGAGCCGCCTCCGGATACCACTGGTCCCAGCAGACGAGCGGACCAACCTGCAGCCGGCTGGTCGGCACCGACATGAATCCGGTGTCGCCCGGCGCGAAGTAAAACTTCTCGTAGTAGTGGGGGTCATCGGGAATGTGCATCTTGCGGTAGAGGCCCGCGGTCGAACCGTCGCGATCGAAGACAACGGCCGTGTTGTGGAAGAGGCCGTGCGAACGCCGTTCGAACACGCTCCCCACGAGCACGACAGCATGCTCGCGTGCCGCTGCGGCAAGCCGTTCGGTGAGCGGCCCGGGCACGACTTCCGCCTCGGTGAACTTTCCATGATCTTCGGCCTGGCAGGGATACTGCCCGGCGAAGAGTTCCTGCAGGCAGACGACCTCCGCGCCGCCGCGGGCCGCCTCGGCGATGCCGGCCAAGGCCTGCGCGATGTTGTGGTCGCGATCCGTCGTGCATGCCGACTGCACCAGCCCGATCCGCACAAACCGTCCGCCAGCGTCGCCCACCTTCGGGTGCGGTCGCTGCGTGCTATGGAGGCTCATCTTCCAGCTACTTCCACAGCCGCATCGAGCTTCGCCGCTGGAACGGGAAACTGTTCCGCAAGCTCGGCCACGTCGCCTTTGGTCGTCGCGATCAGCTGCTGATCGCTTGGCGACTTCAGCACGCGAAGGATCCAGGCCGCGATCTGCTTCATTTCGCCGGTGCCCATGCCGCGGGTGGTGAGGGCGGGCGTGCCGAGGCGGATGCCGGAGGGGTCCATCGGCTTCCGCTCGTCGAACGGGATCATGTTCTTGTTGCAGGTGATGCCGCAGCGATCGAGCACCTCCTCGGCCAGCTTGCCGCCGATGCCCAGCGGCGTCACGTCCACGAGCATGAGATGGTTGTCGGTGCCGCCGCTGACGAGCTTGACGCCGCCGGAGGCGAGGGCCGCAGCCAGCGTCCGGGCGTTGTCGACGACGTTCTGGCCATACCGCTTGAACTCCGGCTTGAGCGCCTCGCCGAAGGCCACGGCCTTGCCGGCGATCACGTGCATGAGTGGGCCGCCCTGCGTGCCGGGAAACACCGAACGGTCGAGCGCCTTGGCATTTTCCGCGCGACACATGGCGATGCCGCCCCGCGGACCGCGGAGGGTCTTGTGGGTGGTGCTCGTGACGAAGTCGGCGACCGGCACAGGATTGTCGTGGATGCCCGCGGCGACGAGCCCCGCGTAGTGGGCCATATCGACCATCAGCTTCGCGCCCACCTCCCGGGCGATCTCCGCGAACCGGCCGTGAGGAATCTCGCGGGGATACGCGCTCGCGCCGGCGATAATCAGCTTCGGCTTGTGCTCCCGCGCCAGGCTCACGATCTGGTCGAAGTCGAGCAACTGGTTGTCGCGGCGGACGCCATAGTGGACGAACTTGTAGAAGATGCCCGAACTGTTGAGCTTCATGCCGTGCGTGAGATGGCCGCCGTGCGCCAGGTCGAAGGCGAGCACGGTGTCGCCCGGCTGGATGGCGGTGAGGTAGACGGCCGAATTGGCCTGGCTGCCCGAGTGGGGCTGCACGTTGACGTGCTCCGCGCCGAAGACAGCCTTGAGCCGGTCGCGGGCGAGGTCCTCGACCTTGTCAACGAACTCACAGCCACCGTAATAGCGATGGCCGGGGTAACCCTCGGCGTATTTGTTGGTGAGCACGCTGCCGACCGCCTGCATGACGGCGGCGCTCGTGAAGTTCTCGCTGGCGATCATCTCGAGCCCATCCTGCTGACGGGTCTGCTCCGCGGCCACGGCCGACCACACCTCGGGGTCATCCTGTTCGACGAAATTGGGGGTGCCGTTCATGGGTTTTCTCCTCTGGGGTGTCCTGGCGGGACGGGAGCGGAACTTTAGCGGGGCGAGCCGCTGCAGGCGAGATCATGAATTGTGGGCATCGGCGGCGGGAGCGTCAACGAAGCGACGTGGCCGCCACGCTTTCCGCCATGCGACGCAGAGGGCAGGCCTCGCCGTGGTCCATCGCGCCGGCTTCGGCCATCAGGAATATCTTGCCCGAGTGTTCAGATCCCGGCTGGGCGTCACCCCGGCGGAGTACCGCAAGTCCGCCCTCAGTCGCTCCGCCGAGGCACTCAGCCAATTTCGCGGTCAATCACCGACTCCGCAGCACGACTAGCGTGCGGGCTTTGGTTCGATAACCGAGGCCAGGAAATCGCCGTCGCGGCGCAATCGCGGGACGGCGAGCGCCCGTCGCTGCGGGATCGGGAGGGTCGCCTCCGCCGTATCGAAGAGCGGCCATTCGCAGTGGACCGACATCGGCACGTCGACGTGCAGGGCCGACAGCAGCGTGAGAAATTTCTCCCATGGCACGATGCCTTTCCCGGCGGGCACGTCGACGGGCTGCGCGGATTCGGTGGACGCCCAGCGGAAGTCTTTGAAGCAGAGGCTGCGGATGAAGGGGGCGATCCGGCGCAGGCCCACGTCCCAGGAGCCGGTCGCCTCGGCGACGGCATGCCGCACGTCGTATTGGCATCCGATCCAGCGCGGGTCACGGTCCTCGAGGATCTCGCGGATGTCCCAGACGGATCCCCCCACGCGGCCGCCCGAGGATCCATGGTGGTTCTGATAGCAGCCGGTGATGCCGCACCGCTGGTTGAGCAACTCGACCGCCGTCATCTCGCGGCGCAGCGAGTCGAACGAGCGATCCATGCCGAGCGTGTCGTCATACTGAAGATACGCCATGCGGTAGACCGCCACACCCTCCGCAGCCGCTGTCTTGAGCACCTTCTCCGCAGCCGGGTCGTCCGCCGACTTGATCGCGGTCACGATCATACCGATCGACAGTCCCTGCCTACGGGCGGCAGCCACCGCGCGGGGAAGATCGGTGGCGACCCGGTCCGGCTCGACATGGCCTCCCGGCCGCACCGTCAGCTCGATGCCACCGAATCCGGCTTCGGCCGTGGTCTCTGCCAGAGCGTCGTAGTCGAGCCACTGCAGCGGCTTGGAAAAGAGATGCAAGCTCGATCGCGCTGCAGCCGGCGCATCACCGCGCACCGGCACCGCGTTGACGACGGCCGCCGCGATCCCGACACGAAGGAAATCCCTTCGCAGCATGGCTACTTTCGCTCCTCGAGACCGGTCGTTTCAGGACAGAACCAGATGAACACGACGCCCAGCAGGTAGATGGCCGAGAGGATCGAACCCGCGGCGGGAAAACTGCCGCCGAAGAGCCCCATCAACTGGGCTGTCTGCAGCGTGCCGATCGCAGCAAGCACGCGGCCGAAGTTGTAGGCGAAGCCCTGGCTGGTGGCCCGGATGGCCGTTGGAAAGAGCTCGGGCAGGTAGAGCGGAAACCATCCATAAAAGGCGGCCGTCACACCGCCGGCAAGGCAGACCGACGCCAGGAAGCCGGAGGTGAATGCGGTGTGGCCCTGGTAGAGCCAGAGGAGCGACGCCACCGATCCCAGGCACAAGAGGGCGTAGGTCAGGCGGCGGCCCAGCCGTCCGGCCAGAAACGCCGCGGCGATGGTGCCGATCACTGCGCCGATCGCCGAGGCGAGCTGCGTGTATTCCTTGGCGAACTTCTGCGGCGTATCACGCGACAGCTCGATCGCCCAGCTCGGCGCCCACTGGAGCGATCCCCAGGTGCCGAGCAGCGCCACGCCGGCGAGCATCGCCCCCTGCAGCAGCCGACGCTTGAGCGTGGCCACCTCGCTGGCGCGGATCTCGCCAGCCGCCATCGCGCGGGAGAGATACATCAGCACCGGGTGGAGGAAGCCGCGAAAGGCGGCGAGGACGCCCAGCGGCGTGACCACCGCCCGCAGCAGCCGCGAATCGACTGCCGGCGACCAGACGGCGATCACCGCCGCGGCCCCGACTGCGCCGGCCACAGTCGCCAGCAGGTCACGGCCGGCCCAGTGGGTCGTCCGGCCGCTCCGCTTCTCTTCTTCCCAGCGGTGCGACTCGGGGACGCAGGCACGGATGAAAAACACCAAGAGCGCCGGCAATGCGCCGGCGATCATCAGGAACCGCCAGGCCTGATTCGCCAGCAGCGATTCCACCCACGGCGTGGGCAGCACCTCACCCAGTCCGCCGCGCACGCTCGTGATCAGCGTGCCGAGCATGATGCTCACCACAGGCACAAGACCGATGCCCACATTCGACGCTGCGCCGATCAATCCGGCGATCCAGCCGCGTGAACGCTCCGACCACATCTCGTTGACGAGCGCCACGCCCAGCGACCACTCGCCCCCCATGCCCAGTGAGGCGATGAACCGCAGCACGGCGATGTGCCAGGCCTCGGTGGCCAGTCCACAGGCCCCGGTGAATAGTGCATAGGTAATGATGGAGAGCGACATCGCGCGGACGCGGCCGATCCGGTCGCCCAGCCAGCCGAACACCACGCCGCCGGTGGCCGCGCCGATGAGAAACACCGCCATGATCACGCCGAACCAGCCGTCGATGTCGGCCTTCGAGGCACCGCCGAGTAGTTCACCAAGCGCCGGCCGGCCCACGAGCGGAAACATGCCGATCTCGAAGCCGTCGAACATCCAGCCGAGCAGCGCGGCCACGAGGGCCATCCAGCGGCCGCGGGCGGTGGCGTGATGGGTGGCGTCGGTCGAGCGTGTGGAATCCATCGGCAGACCTCGGGGTGAATCTCAGGGATGATCGAAGTGTGGGGGCCGCGTGCTGGAGCCAGCCAGTTAAGAACCAGGCGACGCGATCCAGCCTCCGGCCGCGAGCGAGCCGGTCACCAGGAACGGCTCGGGGAGTGTCCGCGGGATCTCCTCGACCCGCATGCCGAAGCCTGGCCCGGTGAGCGAGCGGAGATCGATCATGCCGTTTCGCCGTCGGTAGATGCCAGGGTGCACAGTCGCCTCAGGCATCGAAGCCGCCGGATAGAACTGCGATGCGTTGGTCTCCACTCCTGCGAGCGTGCCCGCGTGGGCCGCCAACTGGGCGTGTGGCAGCATCGCCAGCATCGGGTTGGTGAGGTCCTGCACCATGATGTCCATGCCATGTGCCCGCGCCCAGGCGAGCGAGAGGAGCGCGCCCGACATCGTCTTGCAGGTCTTCAGGGCGACGCCGTTCCAGCCCAGCGCCCGACCGGTCGCCACGTGCCGCCAGTCGTGCGCGCTCTCGTCGAGGAACAGGCGTGTGCGGCCACTGATCGAGTGGACGTCGATCGGATTGGCCGCGAGGTCGTAGGGGAAGGGCTGCTCGACGTAGAGCAGCTGACGGGCCAACGCAGGATCATCCGCCGCGATCGCATCAAGCACCTCGTGCACGTAGGCCGGCTCGGAGACCGTGCAGTTGAAGTCGGCACAAAACATCGTCACGCCGTGCGTAAGCCCGATCCCGCCCACGCGGAGGAGCCTTGCGATGTCCCAGTCGATGTCGTCGCCGCGGAGTTTTATTTTGAGGCACGTGAGGCCGTCTCGCTCGATCCAGTCGGCGAGCACGAGCGGATGGCCGTCGTCGGGCTCCTGCCCGGTGAGATCGGACGCCTCGAGCGGATCGAGGCCACCCACGAGGTGCCACGCGAGCAGTTCGGTCGCGGGTTTGGCCACCAGAAAATCGGCCGGATACCGGCCGGCGAATAGTCCGCGATCGGCATCGTCGGGCGGCATTCCAGAGTCGGCGAAGAGGTCGGCCAGATCGCGACTGAGATACTCGGCCGTGTAGCTCGTGAATGTGTCGATGCCGTGCACCTTCCCGAAGGCGTCGTGGATGGCAAGGTCGAGCGGGCTCAGGCAGATCAGGGCCGCAAGCCTTGGGATGAGTTCATTGCTGTCGCCAGTGGCGATCCGCGCGAGCTCGTCGAGGCGATCCACCTCGAATGCGTGGCCGATCTCCATCGCGTGGCCTGCCTCCGGCCATTCGCAGATCGCCTCCGCGCAGGCCGCGGTCAGCCGGACCATGGCATCGTGCCGCACCGCATGCGGAAGGCTCGACGGCCAGCCCCACTGCACCGACAGCGGCGTCTCGCCCCAGCCGACCGCCCGCACTCCCTCCGCCGTGCGTACCTCTGCAGCCACACGGGCGCACGTCACCTCGTCGACGATCTGGCCACCGAACTTCAGCGGTATCCGCAGCTTCACGGGAAGCAGAAAGACCGCCGCGCCCGTGACCCGCACGTCGGTGGTCCGCGATGACGACGGCCGATGCTGATTCCTACGGACTAGACTCTTAGGCTTCACAGTAGCTTCTCGGAAACGGACACAGTGATCGGGCCACCGGCAAATGGCATCCAGCGGCATTATGACGCAAAACTATTCCAAGAGCAGCGGTTCGGGCATGAAGGTCACGATCGGGATCAGAAACGAGAGCACACCCAGCACCGTGCGGGCCAGGCCCAGCGGCCGGCCATCGGCACGAATAGGTGGATGATCCGTGCCTAGCAGTGTCACGATTACCACCATCGCGACCCAGTTGGTGCGGCCGAGGATCACGATCGCTGCGATCGACGCGATGAGCACGCTCCGTGCGATCCAGTGCGCCCGTCGGCCGAAGATGGCGTAGCTCACGTGGCCGCCGTCGAGCTGGCTGATCGGAATCATGTTGAGCCCCGTCACGAGCAGGCCCACCCAGCCCGCCATGAAGAGCGCGTTGGGAGCGATGGTCGCGTCGGCTGCGATGTCGGGGCGGACCAGCCCGAGAATGCCGCGGGCCAGGGGCGGCATGGCAAAGGGGCTGTGCTTCGCCGGCTCACCCGTGAGCAGCCCGACGGCCAGCACGGGAACGGCGACCACGAGCCCGGCCAGCGGCCCGGCCAACGCGATGTCGAAGAGCTGTCGCCGGCTGGCCCGGGAGCCTTCCATTCCGATCACGGCCCCCATCGTGCCGGTGAGCAGCACCGGCACCGGAATGAAGAACGGCAGCGTGGCCGGAATCCCGTGCAGTCGGGCGGCGATAAAGTGCCCCGCCTCGTGGGCCCCGAGCACCGCCATCACCGCTGCCATATAGAGGAGGCCGCGTTGCCAGTGCTCCGCCACCCTCAGGCCAAACTGGTCGTCGAAGCCGAGCAGCTCCGCCTCCCAGCCCGATACGCCCGCCGCGAAGGTGGTGATGCAGGTGAGGAGAAAGAGCAATGCCTGCAGCCGCATCGGCTGCCGCCGCACCGGCAACGCAGCGGGCACCGCCGCATACGGCGGGGAACCGGGCTCGAAACCGTGGGAAAGCGGCTGCATCGACTCCACAATACAGGTTTTGTGACTCGGCTGGTAAGCTGCAGTGACTCGGAAGCTCCGCGGAGTTGTGGAGCGCCGACCCCACCTGATCGCTCGCGAGGGAATTTCCATGTCGTTCCTGCCTGTCAGCTGTCGTGGTCTGCGAAGAACAGTGGCCGCATGTGCCGTGGCGGCCACCCTCTGCGTGGGCGGCCGCGTGCCGGCCCACGCCGACGAGCGGACTGTCCTGGCCGTCGTCACCTGCGACAGCTACGCCGACCTTAAAAGACAGTTCGGTTGGCTCGGGGCGCAGGTCGGCCAACCCAGCCTGCCCGGCATGCTCGAGTCGGTGCTCCTCATGGCCACACAGGGCCGGGGCCTGGCCGGTCTCGATGTGAAGCGGCCGCTGGGCGCGGTGCTGACGACCGACGGCGGCGACATCGCCGTGCACGGCTTCGTGCCGGTCAAGAGCCTCGACAAGCTGCTCGATTCACTCCAGGCCGTGACCGGCCCCACCGAGCAGTCGGGCGAGACCCGCAGCCTCACGCTTCCCAGCGGTGTCGCGCTCACCGTGAAGGAGAAGAATGGCTGGGCGATTGTATCGCCGCGGGGCATCGACGCCGAGGCGGTCGATGATCCCGCGCCGTTGTTCGCCCCCCTCTCGGAGAACTACACGCTCGGCATCGAGCTGTTTCCCCACCGGTTGCCGGCCCCACTTCGCCAGCAGCTCCGCATGCTGATCGAACAGGGGGCGGCCGCCGCAGGTGAGCAGGGGCAGCAGTTGGATGGCCGCGCAGTCGCCGCCGCGCTTGACAGCCTCGGCAACACCGAGTCGCTGGCCCTGGGCATCGCGATAGACAGCGAGAAGGATCGGCTCTTCATCGAGAACCGCACTGTGGCGGTGCCGGGTTCTCCCATGGCGCAGGCCATGGAAGGCTCCGACAAAGGGCAGTCAACCGTGCCCATGCCGCCGGCCGTCGACGGCAAACGCCACGCAGTCAGTGGGCATCTGGTGCAGTCGGTACCCGCGGCCTCCCGCGAGGAGGCCCAGATCATGCTTGATCAGGCCCTCCCTCCCGGCAGCAACGATCCGCTGACGAAGACCTTGTCGCTGTTGTTGAGGGAGTCGCTGGCGTCGGTGCTCGCCACCGGTGGCATCGATGCGGCGGTCTGTATCGACAAGACCGCTGCAGCGAAGCCGACTGCCCTGCCCTCCATCACGGCGGGGCTGCGGGTGAAGGATGGCGCAGCCCTGGAGAACCGCATCAAGCAGTCGTTCAGCGGTCTGAACACTGGAAAGACCCCGCTGCCCCCGGGCGTGGACGTCGCCTTCAACTCGGGCAAGGTCGGCGCAGCCAATCTGCACACGATCACCATCGACCTGAGCGAGACCGACGCCGCCGAGAGCCTCGGCAAGTCGCTCGAACTCACCCTGGCCGTAGCGCCGGACTATGCCTTCCTGATGGCGGGCGGCGATCCGCGACAACGGCTGGCAACCGTGCTTGGGCCCGACGCCAAGGCCGATCCGCAGGCCAAGCCGATCGTGGGCCTCGACGTGTCGGTGAATCGCGTGCTGGCCTACGCCGCCGACCGGGGGGCCCTGCCCGCCGAGGCGGTTCCCGCTGCGGAAGAGAACGACGGCGATAAGCAGGATGGCAACGTGAAACTTCTCATCCGCCCGTTTGAACGGGGCCTGGCGACCAGACTGTCGGCTGATGGAGCCGCGGTGCGGGCGTTGGCTGCCGGAGCCGGCGCAGGTGGCGGCGTTGGGGTTGCCAACCCCAACGGTCAGGCGATCCCGCCGGGACTGCCAATTCCGAATGGGTTTCCGGTCCCGGCGCCCGCGCGATGAGCGGAGCTCGGCCGCTTCAACAACAGTTGCACCGAGGCGTTGAACCGAACGGTTCGTTCAACGCGGTCCTTCGTCTTTTATCCTCACACGCCTTTACACCACACACCTTTGCACCGTGATCACCAATAACACGACATCCTCCGGTTCCCAGGCATCTGCGCACGCAGCAGGTAGTTCCTCCCCGTCCGGCATCCGCACGCAGATCGCCGGCGTGAACGTCGCCGACCTGGCCCGCGAATACGGCACGCCTCTCTACGCCTACGACGCCGACATGATCCGGCGCCGCTGCCGCGACCTCGCCGCCTGGGACACGGTCCGCTTCGCCCAAAAGGCCTGCTCGAACCTCGCCGTGCTCGATCTGATCCGCCGCGAGGGCGTGGTGGTCGATGCCGTGAGCACCGGCGAGATTCACCGTGCTCTCAAGGCCGGCTACTCCGCGCACGCCGACCGTGCTGCCGCAGCCGATGGCCTGCCGCCGGTGCACCCGATCGTTTACACGGCCGACATCTTCGACCGGGCGAGTCTCGACGCGGTCGCGAAACTTGGGATTCACGTCAACTGCGGCTCGGCCGACATGATCGAGCAATTGGCCGAACGCGTGCCAGGGGCAAACATCACGCTGCGGGTGAATCCCGGCTTTGGCCACGGTCACAGCCAGAAGACGAACACCGGCGGCGAAGGCTCGAAGCACGGCATCTGGCACGAAGACATCCCCGAGGTGCTCCGCCGCGCCGAGTGGGCGGGGCTGTCGGTGAGCGGTCTGCACATGCACATCGGCAGTGGCACCGATCTGGCGCATCTGGCCGAGGTGGCCAGTGCGCTCGAGCGCGTGGCGATCGAGATTGGCCGTTCGCTCACGATGGTGAGCGCCGGCGGTGGCCTGCCGGTGCCCTACAAGCCGGGCGAGGTCCACGCCGACCTGGGCGGCTATTTTCAGCTCTGGGATGCGATGCGAAAGCGGCTCGAAGAACGCTTCGGCCACCGCATCCGTCTGGAGATCGAGCCGGGCCGCTACCTGACGGCCGAGTCGGGATACGTGGTCACGGAGGTTCGCGCCATCAAGCGGCAGGGCTCGCGGAAATACCTTCTCGCTGACGCCGGTTTCAACACACTTGCGCGGCCGGTGCTCTACGGTTCCTACCATCCGATGAGCCTCTGCCCGGCGGCGATCGGTGCGGCCGCCGACTCGACTGCCACCGAAGAGGTGGCTGTGGGTGGCCCCTTGTGCGAATCGGGCGACATCTTCACACAGACCGACGGTGGCTTCGTGGCCTCGCGGGCGTTGCCGCCGGCACAGGTGGGCGACCTGCTCGTGATCGAGATCGCGGGCGCCTACGGCTTCGTGATGGCGAGCAACTACAACTCAAAGCCCCTGCCGGCCGAGGTGCTGATCGACGGCGACAAGGCCCGGCTCGTCCGCGCCCGCCAGACGCCCGAAGACCTCGTCCGCGGCGAGACCGTCTGACTGACTCGTTCGGTGGGCAGGGATCGCCAGCGTGGGCACTCCGCCTACACTACTGTCAACCGAGGAGAAAACCCGTCATGTCTGGAACCTACGTCATCGCGGGAGGGAGTCACGGCATTGGCCTTGAGATCGTCCGAATGCTGGCTCCGACTGCAGATCGGATCGATGTCTGGTCGCGAACGGGCGGTGATCTGCCGTCCGCTGCCACCATTCGGCATCTGCCGTGCGACTTCGCCGATCCAGAAGGCCTGCTGCCGGAACTTCCAGAGGAAATTCACGGGGCGGTCTACTGCCCCGGCAGCATCAACCTGCGGTCGTTCCGCAGCCTGCAGCCAGCCGACTTCCGCCAGGATCTCGAGCTCAATCTCGTCGGCGCCGTGAGGTTTCTGCAGGCCTGCCAGCCCCGACTCAAGGGCCCTGACGGCGGGCCCGCGAGCGTGGTGCTGTTCAGCACGGTGGCGGTGGGTCAGGGCATGCAGATGCACGCATCGGTGGCGGCCGCGAAGGGTGCGGTGGAAGGCCTGATGCGATCACTGGCCGCGGAATGGGCGCCAAAAGTCCGGGTCAACGCGATCGCGCCGGCGCTCATCGACACGCCGCTCGCCGCGCGGCTGCTCTCGTCTCCCGACAAGCGGGAGGCATTCGCGGCCCGCTATCCACTGAAGCGGATCGGCGAACCGGCCGACGTCGCGTCGCTCGCGCGATTCCTGCTCTCCGCGGAGAGCGGCTGGATCACGGGGCAGGTGTTCGGGGTCGATGGCGGGATGTCCACGCTCCGAACCTGACGTGGTGCTCCTACGGCGGCGGAGGCATGGCTGGCAGACCAAGCTGTCCACGACGCCGCTCGATCGCACCGATGTACTCCACGAAGCGGGCCCGCTGCTCGG
>JBBAVO010000012.1:0-11921 GCA_040397635.1 Pirellulales bacterium | reverse complement strand
CCACGACGCCGCTCGATCGCACCGATGTACTCCACGAAGCGGGCCCGCTGCTCGGGCGTGGTGCTGTCGAGAATTTCCTTTCGAAACCTGTTTCGATCCTCCTCGGAGCCGCCGAGAGGACCGAAGGGTGGCCGTGGCCCGACTCCCTCGCCGCGTTTGCCGCCGGCTGATTTGCTCCCACCACCGCCAAAGAAAGCAGCCACCGACTGCCCAGCCTCAAATGCCTTCCGCATGAACTCCATCTGCCTGATTTCCTGGTCCAGAAAATCCTGCCGCTTCTCCGCGGGGAGCGAGAAGTAGGTGGAGACCTTGCCCTCCATCATTTTCCGAAACGTGCCCTGACCGATCCGCATGGCCTGCGGGCGAAGTTCCGGTGGCAACTGCTGCACCTTCACCATCACCTGTCCAATCGCCGCGACCCGCGCCGCCGCATCCCCGGGGCTCGTGATCGGCTGCCCGGGAGGGTACTTGGCGGCCAACTCACGCTGCAGCGTCCGAATCTCCGTGATACGGGGATCCTCGCCGGTTCCTCGGAGCCACCAGACTGCCCACGCTGCCACGAGCGCCAGAGCGAGCGTCAGTCCCAGAACCATCCGACGTCTGATCGCGTGGCCCTCGATTGATTGCTGCACGTCTGACATGGCTATCTTTCTGAAGCAAACACGCGGCGGGCCCCGTTGAACGCACACGTCGCCAGGATCGGCCGGCTATTGGCACGATATCCGTGATGCATCACGTGTCCAGCCCCTTGAGCGAGCCGGCGCTCGACCCGAAGGCGTCAGCCTCGATGCCGAGCCTGTTGAGAACCGAAACGAAGAGATTGCAGAGCGGAGCGTTGTCGTCGTGCTTGAAGGCGAGGTGCGAGCCGTGACGGAATCCTCCGCCCGCCAGCAGGATCGGCAGGTTCGTGTTGTCGTGGGTATTGGCATCGCCCATGTTGCTACCGTAGAGCACGATCGTGCTGTCAAGCAAGCGACGCCCCCCTTCCCTCCGCTCGCCGAGCGCCGTAAACAGGCCTCCGAGCAGCTCCATCTGCCGGCGATCGGCCTCTTCGAGCTGGCGGACCTTCTCCGCCGACTGCCCGTGGTGGCTGAGGTTGTGATACCCGTCGGTCGTGGTCTCCGTGTCGTCGAGCTTGAACGCGGGTGTGGCGAAGGCATCGACCATCAGCGTCACGATCCGCGTCGAATCGCTCTCGATCGCAAGGCGAGCCATCGTGAGCATCGCCTCGAAGCCCTTAAAGAAATAGGCCCGGTCGGTCACGTCATCCGGCGCCGCGGCCGGAGCCGACGGCTTGGGACGCTGCTCCCACGCACCCGCCTCCTGCAATCGCTCCTCCAGTTCGCGGATCGACGTGAAATACTGTTCGAGCCGGCGGCGGTCGGCGGCGCTGATCCGCCGCGAGAGCCGGCGGGCGTCGTCGTCGAGCACATCGAGAATGCTGCCCCGTTCTTTCAGTCGCTCCAACTGCGCGGCCACCTCGGCCGGCGAACCGCCCACGAACATTTTTTCATAGAGCCGCGAGGGCTTGTCCTCCGCGGGGATCAACACGCCGTCGCGGGTCCAGGCCAGGCTGCGGTTGCCCTTGTCGATGTTGACGCCAAGGTTGAGCGAGGGGAACCGCGTGAGGTGCCCGATCCGCTCGGCCGCGAACTGGTCGAGCGAGATCGTGTTGCGAAAGCCGCTGGCCGTCGGGTTACGGGCGGCGGTGAGGAAGCAGTTTTCGGTCGAGTGACCGCCGCGGACATTCGGATGCGACAGACCGCTGATCACCGTGAAATCGGACCGGTGCGCCGCGACCGTTTCGAGATACGGCGAGAGCTGGTACTCGCTACCGGTGCCGGTGGGAAAGAACGGCTTCGGCAGCACGCCAAGATTGTTCGAGATCAGGATCGCCCGCTGCGGCGGCGCGTCGAGGGCAGCCTGCGCCGCGCGTGCAGGCAACAGGGCCTCGAGCATCGGCAGGGCCACCGCAGCGCCGGCCCCGCGAAGAAACATCCGGCGGGAAAGCCCCCGCTTGTCGTGCGTTCGATACCCACTCGCTCGATTCTCATGATGCGTCATGGATGTTCCCCTCCAAGGCCTCGGAAGATGCCACTGGCCACGAACCCCTGCAAGAGATCTCGGACGCGATAGCCGTCGGCGGCGCAGGCATCGAGGATCGCCTCGATGTCGGGGCGGTCGGAAAACCGCACCGGGGCACCGGTCGCATAGGCTGTGAATTGATGGAGCAGGTTGCGGGCAAGCTGCCGTGACGAGTCGGCGAGCAACGCTTTCAACGAACGGATGTCAGAAAAGGTCCGGCCGTCGGGCAGGCTGCCACGCGGATCGACCGGGTGAGAGAGCCGGTAGGAAAAATCGTGACCGGCACGGTCGATGCCGGTGACCTGTTCCCCTTCTTCGAGCCCGCGATACCGCTCCCGCCAGCCGCCGCAGATGTCAAAGCTTTCCAGCGCGAAGCCGACCGGATCGAAGAGCTTGTGGCAGGAGGCACAGGACGTGTCTTTCGTGTGGAGTGCGAGGAGATCGCGGATCGTCTTTGCGCCGCGGATGTCGGGCTCGACCGCCGGCACGCTCTCGGGCGGCTTCGGCGGTGGCTGTCCAAGCAGCCGTGTCATCACCCAGGCGCCGCGAAGCACTGGCGACGTGTTCGTGCCGTTGGCCGTCACCTTCTGGACTGCGGCCTGCGTGAGGAGGCCGCCGAGCGAGCTGCCGGGAGGCACGGGCACCTTGCGGACAGCGTAGCCGGAGAGCGGCTCGAGACGATAATGCCTCGCCAGCCGGTCGTTGGCAAACACGAAATCGGTATCGACGATCGCCGAGGCCGGCATGTTCTCGCGGACCATCGCCGTGACGAATGCGCGGGTCTCCATCCCCATGCTCTCGACCAGATAATCGTCGAAGCGATATTCGGGATAGAGGCGGATGTCGGGCTCATCGCGGCGCAGATTCCGCAGGTCGAGCCAGTAGTTGGTGAAGTTGGTGATGAACCGTGCGAACCGCGGATCCCCGACGAGCCGATCAACCTCCGCGCGGAGTACCTCGGGGCGGCCCAAGTCACCACTCGTGGCCTTGGCGAGCAGACCGTTGTCGGGCCGCGTGTCCCAGAGGAAATAGGAGAGCCGCTGCGCCAGCGGCACAAGGTCCGCGGGACCTCCTGGAGAGTCGGGGCTGCGTGGGTCTTCGAGATAGAGAAACTCTGGTGAGCACACGATCGCCCTATACCCGGCCAGCATCGCCTGGGTGAATCCGGTGCCGCCACGAATCGCGGTGACGATCAGTTCCTCGTAGGCCGCGGCATCTCCCTCGGGCAGCGGCCTCACAAGCGCGGACGCAGCGAACCTACGGAAGAGCCGCCGTGCGTCGGCCTCGGGATCGCTGGCAATCACCTCGACGGCAGGCGACGCACCCGCTGGGGCTGCGCGAAATGGAAGGTCGTCGAAGAGCACCCTGTGGGATGCGGGCGGCCAGGCATCGGGCTGCAGCGGGCCTGTGATCTCGAGCGACTTGAAGGCGATGCCCGGATGGCCGCCCGGCGGCAGCGGCGGGAAGCGATAGGTCGGTCCGCCGCCATTCACATTTCGCGCGAGCGGCACGGCCAGACCGAGCAGGCTGTATTCGATCGTCTGGCCTTTCTTCAGCAGCACGGTTGTCTCGTACTCGCCCCCTTCGGGTGCAATATCGAAGAGCCCGCCCACGGCCTGCACGTCGCCCGAAACGTCGGGCCCGGAGGGCGCGCGGGCCCGGAACGTCATCGGCACCGGCTGCGGCGCCGGCACGAGCGTCAGGTTTTCCATTTGATGCACGGCACGGGCCTTGAACCGCACGCGGTAGACGCCGCTCCGTTTGGCCACGAAGCCACGCGGATAGCCGTGGTAGGGCCAGTAGGCGGAGCGGAAGATCGCGCACTCGACGTCGGCGTCGTCGGCCTCCGGCTTGTCGACCTTCTGCGACTCCTTGGCGAAGAACCGGGAATGTGGCTCGCCGTAGGCCTCGCCTGCGAAGAGGTTTTTCGAAATGGCCGTGAACGTGTCGGGCGGCTGCGGCGCGACGCCGTCGGCGATCGCCGCTCGGAGAGCAGCGTCGGCGGCGTCGAGGGCGGCCTCGAGCTGAATCCGCGAGAAGTCGAGTCCTTCGGCCGACTTGTTGAAGCCGTCGCGGGTGCGGTCCTCCGGCAGCCGGTCGCCGATGTCGAGGTTCGGCAAGAGGAGGATGTCGCGGAGCGTCTGCTCGTATTCGTGGCGGTTGAGCCGGCGGAGCGGCACGCGGCCGTTGGCCAGGACGTCGGCCCGGTCGGCCTGCTCGACAAAAGCCGAGAGCGCCGAAAGAAGCGCGGCCCGCTTGTCGTCTGGCAGGTCGTCGGCATCGGGCGGCATCTGCTTCTTCGCCACGCGGTCGTGCATGAGGACGAACTTTTCGCGGACGCTCGCATCAGAGAGATCGGTGCCGAGGGCGGGGATCGCGAGTTTGCCCTCGGCCGTGTCGGCGTCGTGGCAGTCGAGGCAGGAGGATTCAAGGTGCGAGAGCACGTGCGCAGCGGGCACTGGGGATTCACCGTGAGACGCCGGCGCCAAGCACGCGGCCAGCGCCGCCGCCAACACCAGCACACGTTGCCACGCCCGTCTGCGATTCACCGCAGGACCTCCGTCACCATGTGGGCCGCACGAATCACAGCCGGTGCGAGCCGCTCGCCGTCGGCCTCGGAGAGCCGCGGCGCGGGAGCCGTGATCCAGAGCGACGCGATCGCTCTCTCATTCGCATCGAAGATCGGGGCACCGAGGCAGTGATGGCCTTCCATCGTCTCGCCGAGGTCCATCGCGTAGCCCCGCTGCCGCACGAGCCGCAGCTGCTCTGTGAAGCTGCGGCGAGATGTGATCGTCGTGGCGGTGAGGGCCCGAAAGGAATAGTCCTCGAGACAGGCATCAAGTTCCTTCTGCGGCAGCCAGGCGAGCATCACCTTGCCCGGCGCGGCGGCATGGAGCGGCCCCATCGTGCCCGCTTCGACGTAGCACTTGTAGGGCTGGGTGCCGATCACGCGGTCGAGCACGAGGCAGTCCTGCTCCACGCGAACGCCCACGTGGGCCGATTCACCGGTGAAGTCCCGCAGCCACCGCATCGGCTCATGGGCCATCTGCACGAGGCTCCGCTCATCCCGCTTCGGCTGCGACATCGCCAGCATCTTACGGGTGAGCACGAGCCGGCGGCCCGGCTCCTGGATCTCCACGTAGCCATGGGCCAGCAGCGCCCGCGTGAGGCGGAAGACGAGGTTTGTCGTGAAGCCGAGCCCCTCCTTGATCTCCTGTCGTGTGACGCCCTCCGGGTGGGCGCTGACGAATTCGAGCACGGCCAGCGCCCGATCGAGGGCGGGCGTCTGATGGCCTGAGTCGCGGACGACGACGGGCTGGCCGACCAAGGCGATGGATGGCTGGACGAAAGGCTTCACAGATGACCGAGCGGCGGACGTGGAACGGCGGCGGGAGCTTTTCATGGGTGGAGAATCGATGACCCGAAGTTTTGTGAAACGAAGCGGGATGAAAAAAGTGGTGAAAAGAAAGGTGCTGAAACGAATGATCAGGCGACGACCGGCGTGATGATCCTGCCGTGAACGTCGGTGAGCCGGAAGTCGCGGCCGGAATGACGGTAGGTGAGCTGCTTGTGGTCAATGCCCATGAGGTGGAGCACGGTGGCGTGGATGTCGTGGATGTCGACCGCTCCCTCGACGGGAAAATAGCCGTAGTCGTCGAGGCTGCCGTGGCTCGTGCCCCCCTTCGCGCCGCCGCCGGCCATCCAGATCGTGAAGCCCCAGGGATGGTGATCGCGGCCCGGCTCACTGCCGAAGATTTCGGTGTTGGGCGTGCGGCCAAACTCGGTGGCAAAGACGACGAGCGTGGAGTCGAGCAGCCCGCGGGCCTTCAGGTCGGCGAGAAAGGCGCCGATCGGCTGGTCCACGGTGAGCGCATGCCGGGCGTGATCCTTTTCGAGTTTGTTGTGCTGGTCCCAGCCATCCTTCACGATCTCGATGAATCGCACGCCGCGTTCGAGGAGCCGGCGTGCCGTGAGGCAGTAGCGTCCAAACGATTCCGTCTGCTTGTCGCTGCCGCCGATACCGTAGGCGGCGAGCGTGGCCGCCGACTCTTCCTTGAGATCCGCCGCCACGGGGACCGAGTCCTGCATGGCGTGGGCCTTCGCGTGGTTGGCGATGGCGGTCTCGATGATCGAATCGTCGTGCGTGGCACCGAGTAAGAGCCCGTCGAGTTGGCGGACGGCACGAAGCTTGTTGTCCTGCAGCTGTCGGGCGGCCTCGCGAGGCGCGAGGTCGGGCAGCGGCTCCGCACCGCTGCCAAAGAACTGCGACGCCTGGAACGACGGCGGCAGGAAGCCGTTGGTGCGGCACTGCCGCTTCCGCGAGCCCATCACCACGAAGCCCGGCAGGTTGGCGGCGTCGCTGCCGAGGCCGTAGTTGGCCCAGGCCCCGACGCTGGGAAATCCCTGCAGGAGCGAGCCCGAGTGCAGGAATCCGATGGCGCTCTCATGGTCGGGCGAAGGGCCCGTGACCGCGTGGAGAAAGGCGATGTCGTCGACGCGGCTGCCGATGTGTGGAAAGAGGTCGCTCACCATCTTGCCGCACGTGCCGTGCGGCCGGAACTTCCATGGGCTCTGCATGACGTTGGGCGTGGTGCGGCCGGTGATGTCTTCCTTCTTGCCAGGAAGCTTCAGCGGCTGACCGTTCTCCGCAACGAGCCGCGGCTTGTGGTCGAAGCTGTCGATGTGCGAGAGACCGCCGTCCATGAAGAACCAGACCACCCGCTCCGCCTTCGCGGCAGCCCGCGGCGAGACGAGGCTCACATCCGTGGCGAAGCTCCGGTCGGCCAGCAGGCCATTGAAGGCCAGCCAGCCAAACCCGAGTGAGGTCTGTTCGAGGAAGCGGCGGCGATCGAGGAAGCGGCGGCGCTCAAGCACGCGGCGGCGGGAGTCAGCGGACATATAAAAACTCCTTCGCATTGAAGAGCACGTGGCAGATATCGGCCCAGAGCCGCGGGTCGGTCGTCAGCGCCGCGTCTTCCAGCTTGTAAGCATCGGCCTGGGATTCGAGGAATGCCATCAGGGCATCGAGTTCCTCCGGCTTGGGCTCGCGGCCGAACGCCTCGCAGAAGAGCCGGGAGAGCCGACGGTCGAGCGACATGCCCTGCGACGCGGCGATCGAACGCAAGGCCCAGGCCTTCGCTTGGTCGTGCACAAACGCATTATTCAGCAGCAGCAGCGACTGCCCCGGCACGTTCGTCGATTCCCGCCCGCCCACCGTGCGGGCGGCCTCGGGCGCGTCGAACATCACCATCATGTGGTCCTGCGCCTCGCGCTTCCGGTATTGATAGACACCACGACGACGATTCGCCGGGCCCCCGCCGCCGCCGAAATCGGCCGGGCCCGTGTAGCCCTCCAGCGACTGGTCGAGTTGGCCCGAGACAAACAGCAGGCAGTCACGGACGGTCTCAGCCCGCAGCCGTTGCAGCGGCATGTGGGTGAACAGGCGGTTCGCGGGATCGGCCTCGATGGCGCCGGGCGGCGGCACGCTCACGCTCTGGTAGGCCTGCGTGCCGACGATCTCGCGAATCAGCTGTTTGAGCGACCAGCCCTCCGCGACGAACCGCGCGGCCAGATGATCGAGCAGTTCAGGATGGCTCGGCTGCTCGCCGGTGGCACCGAAGTTGTCAACGGTGGCGACGATGCCGCGGCCGAAGAGCCAGCTCCAGACGCGGTTGACCAGCACGCGGGCGGTGAGCGGATTGTCGGCCGAGGCGATCTGGGTGGCGAGCAGAAGCCGGGCGGGCACGTCGCCGGGATGGCTCGCGCCGCGATCAAGCACCTCCAGATACCGGCGAGCGGCGATGTCACCGGGCTGCGAAGGCTGGCCTCGCTTCTGTATGGCCGCATCGAAGCCCGGACCCTCGGAGGCCGTCGTGGCCGCTCGCCGGAACTTCGGGATGCCCTCTTCGACCTGCCGATACTCGTTAACGAGTAGCGGAAGCGAGTCTCCCAGTGAATGGATGTCGTTGCGAAGGATGCCGCTGGCAAGCAGCCAATTGAGCAGGTCGGCCTGCACGGTCGTGGCCTTACCGTGCTGCCAGGCATCGATCGAGGCCATGCAGACGGCGGCCCACCGAGTGGCGATCGTCTGTGGCGACTCGGCCACGCCCGACACGCCCGCCTCGCCGCCGGCGAGCAGGAGCGGCAACTGCAGTTCGTCCTCCGGAGGCTTGGGGCCGTCATGGGCGATGACGCGATCGACGGAGAACCAGGAGCGGCCCGCGTGGTCTGACTTGGCGATGTTGAAAAACTTCCCGCCCCCTTCGGACCGACGGAAGTGGGCCACATCATCCTTGGTGAGAATTTCGAGATACGACCGGCCGCCCTGCCACGTCGCCTGATGGCCGACCGGCACGGTCACCCATGCCGGAAACCGCGACTCGAAATGCCGCACCTTCGAGCCATGGGCGACATTTTCCATCTGTTGGAAGTTGTGCTGGATGAGGCGGACGTGGGCGGCATCGCCGCCGGCCACGCGGAGGCTGATGAACTTCGTGTCGAGCGGGAAGTCGGCGGAGCGAACGATCGCACCGTGCTTGCGGGAGAGCCGGTCGGAGCAGAGGCCGGGCGGCACGAACCGGTCGACGACCGTGTCGCCGGCTGCGGCCAGCGCAATGTCGCCGGCTGCGGCAGGGAGCGTGTCGGCGAGTGCGCCGCTTGCATGCCATGGGTGATCCAGTTGGCTGAAGTCGGCGAGCGTGCGAAAGCCTGCCGCGTTGCGACCGGCCCGGGCCGCCGCTTCGCCGCGCAGCTCGGTCGCCGCGGCCGCGAATGCCGCTGCGAAGGCCGCGTCGTCATCGGCTCCACCTTGCCCACCACCAGCGGCAGTCTGCGCAGCCCGTGCCTTCCAGATCGCAAACAGCGGGTCCTCAAGCGGCACGTTCTGGCGGTTCAACACCGCCGCGATCCGGGCAGCCGCGGCACCGGCGGCTCCGCTCTCCACCGCGGCCGGTCTGCCGGCAAGCTGGCTGGCCAACGCTGTGGCCGAGAGGGCGATGTCGTCCGACCACTGCTGGGCCAGGGCGGAGGTGATGTCGGACTTGAGCGACTTGAGCCGGGCAACGCCGGTCTGCTTCACCGCGTCGTCGTCGATGATCGCCTGCGTCTGCCGTGAACTGGCGAGGATCCCGAAGAGGCTGTAGTAATCCCGCGTGGAGATGGCGTCGAACTTGTGGTCGTGACAGCGGGCACAGGCGATCGTGAGCCCCTGAAACGCCTTGCCGAGCGTGTCGATCTGGTTCTCGATCATCTGCGCCTCTTCGAGGGCAACATCGGTGGCCGTCGAAGAGACCTCCATCACCCGCTGGCAGCCAGTGCCGAGAATGGCCTCGTTGATTCGGAGCACGGGATTGTGCCTGGATGGCAGGAGATCACCGGCCAGATGCTCGGCAAGAAAGCGATCGTAGGGCACGTCGGCGTTGAGCGCCCGGATCACGTAATCGCGATACCGCCAGGCGTCGGGGATCGGATAATCGCGGACGTAGCCGCCGGTCTCGCCGAACCGCATCAGGTCGAGCCAGTATTCGGCCCAGTGCTCGCCGAACGCCGGGTTCTGGAGGAGTTCGTCCACGAGCTTGGACGAGGCATCGGGACTCGGATCGTTTCCAAACGCCGCCACCTCCTCGGGCGTGGGCGGCAGGCCGACGATCGCGATCTTCAGCCGGCGGATGAGCGTGGGGCGGTCGGCCGGCGGCGCGGGCTCGAGTCCGCGGGCGACTATTTTTTCGAGCAAGAAGCGATCGATCGGCTGAGCGAGCCACGCCCGATGCGGCGAGTCGGTCGGAAGCGGCACCTCCGGAGCGGAAACCGTGGCGACCGGCTGCCACGCCCAGTGCGAACGCCGCGCGGCGAGCTTCGCCGCCCAGGCCTCGGCGCTGGCCGCCTGCGGCGTCGGCGGCGTGTCGGGCAGGCCGGGCAGGCCGCTCGCTATCCACTTCTCGAAATCCGCAATCACCTCGTCGGGCAGCTTGTCGGCGCCCTGCGGCATCTGCCGGTCTTTGATCTCGTGGCGGATGAGCCTCAAGAGCAGACTGTCGGTGGGCTGCTTCTCGTCGATGAGCCGGCCGCTCGAGCCGCCCACGTCGAACCCCCGGCGGGAGTCGAGCTGCAGGCCCCCTTCCGCCGCATCGCCGGCGTGGCATTCGTGACAATGCTCGACGAGCACAGGCCGGATCCGTGATTCGAAGAACTCGGCGCCGTCCACGCCCGCGGCCGTGGCGACACGGCAGGGCATCGCCAGACTCATCACCAGGGCGACCGCCGCGCCGATGACACGGATGACCAAGAGCATCTGTCGGGGACGTGATCCACCGTGATGCATCGCCAGCACATGTCGTGAACGCACGTGCGAACTCATGGCTCTCACCGGAAGGAACTGAACCGCGACCACACAAGCGGCCCCGGAGACGATTGGTCGGCAGGCGGATCGAGATTCTATATATTTAAATTGCCGCACTGCATTATGTCAACGCATGGCCCGCGAGCATGGCCCCATGGGCCTTGATACCCGCCGGAAAATCAAGAACATCATCGTGGTGACAGCCCAGTCTTCCCACTTTCATTGGTCTGTCATTGACCTTTCAGTGACCATTTATTGACGCGGATCGCCACCCTTTTTGCACGGAGAGCCCCATGAAGATCGTCCGCTTCGAGTCTGCCGGTGCCACCCATCTGGGAAGCCTCCACGCCGACGGCCGCGTCACGATGTTGGAAGGGGAGCCGCTCAAACCGGCAGACTTGTTTGGCCCGCTCCGCGACACCGGCACCGTCGCCACAGTCGCCAAGCTCCTTGCGCCGCTCGAGCCCCGCGACATCCTCTGCATCGGCCTCAACTACAAGGCTCACGCAGCCGAGAGCAATGCCGCCCCACCAGCCCACCCGGTGCTCTTCCTCAAGAACTCGGGCACGCTGCAGAACCCCGGCGATCCGATCGTGCTGCCGCGGAAGCTGCGGAGCGACGAGGTTGACTATGAGTGTGAACTGGCGGTCGTCATCGGAAAGACCTGCCACAACGTCAGCCGAGCCGATGCCCTCAAGCACGTGCTCGGCTACACCTGCGCCAACGACGTCTCCGCCCGCGACTGGCAGCGGAACGGCGGCGGCGGCCAGTGGTGCCGTGGCAAGACGTTCGCCACGTTCTGTCCGCTGGGGCCAAGCATCGTCACCACCGACGAGATCCCCGATCCCAACAAGCTCACGATCCGCACGGTGTTGAACGGCGAGGTGATGCAGGACTGGAACACCGACGACATGATCTTCGACGTGCCGGCGATCATCGAGTTCATGTCGGCGAGCATGGTGCTGCGGCCCGGCACGGTGATCCTCACCGGCACCCCGCACGGCGTCGGCTTCGCCCGCAAGCCGCCGGTGTTCCTGAAAGCCGGCGACACGGTGACGATCGAGATCGAGAAGATCGGCAGCCTCACCAATCCCGTGGTCGAGGAACGGGTATAGGACACCTCAAGCAGTCGTGCCGCTCAAGCAGTCGCGCCGCTCACGGGGGGCAGCTCCCCCGGTGTCAGTTGAAAGATCTGCACCACGTTGCCGCTTGTAAACGCATGGACGACCGTTCCCGTGACGGGTTCGACTTCCACGGCGGCCTCCCGCACCGTGCGGCCCGTGATCCGCTTGATCTCGTCCCGGAGTTCCGCCGACGAGACGGCGAACAGCTGCCGATGGAATTCCTGCACGCCGGCGGCCCCCTCCGCGGTCTCGCTCATCAGCCTCTCCGCCGGCGACAGCGCATCGTGGAGCGTGATCACAAGCATGTCATCGCCGACGACGACGGTCACGGCCTTCGGAGGATGGCCTGTTCGTTCCTGCTGCAAGTCTCTTGC
>JBBAVO010000011.1:19731-27241 GCA_040397635.1 Pirellulales bacterium | reverse complement strand
CCGGACGATTCCACTCATAAGATCGAGTCCCTGAAGCCGTCTCTCCACCGTTGCGCGCCGCTGAGATGCTCATCCTACCAGCGTGTTCTCGCTCAGATCATGACGGTCATCATGACGATCAATAGAGCCGATCGACTGCCGCTGCGCCAACGAACAGGTGACCTGCCCCACCGCCATCCCGCGATCCCGGCGCAGTGCATCGCGGCCATCGACCTCCGGCGGATGATCCTCTACAACGTACGGATGCTGGCTCACCTCGTCACCGCTCACCTCGTCACCAAGGAGATCAGGCTCTGGCCGATGGTCCAGCCGATCGCCCACCTGTGATTTCCTCCCGCCACATCATGCGGTCCCTCTGGCTGCTCTTCGCTTGCGCGGGGCTGCTTCCCGCCTGCGCCGGGATGCTCCCCGCCGCCGAGCATGCAATCAAGCCCGGCGACGATCCTCAGGCCGTTATGGATCGTGCCGCGCCGGGCGACCGGCTGGTGTTCCAGCCGGGCCTGCATCAGCGCCGGCCAGGCAGGCATCGTGCGCTGCTCTCCGTCGACAAATCGATCCACATCGAGCTGGAGCGGGGGGCGACGCTGCAACTCGCCGACAACGCCACACTCCTCGAGGCCGAGCCCGAGGTCACCACCGACCAAGACGCGGGCAAGAAGCTCGACGACTTGGAAGTGGGAGGCGCTTTCGATCTCTTCAAACCCTGCATCTTCACGATCCGGATCGACTCCACAGGCGGCGACGGCGATGCGGACACGTTTGCGTGGGGGCTGTTTGAAAGCGCCGACAATCCGCAGGGCAACTCCAGGCTCGGGCCGTCGGCGACCGGCTTTGGCGAGACGCCGCAGACGCGCATTGCGATCACCGGGGATTGGCAGCCGCTCGCGCACGGCGTGACGATCCGATTCGAAAGCAGGACCGGCCACAGCAAGGGCAGCACCTGGTTCGTCACGTACGACGGGCCCGCCGCCTACGGCATCCGCGTGGGGCACGGGCGGCAGCCGGACGCGATCGAGAACGTGCGGATCACCGGCGCGGGCACGATCGACATGAACGCCGCACACAACGTGCAACCGGGCTTTCTTGTCAAGGAGATCAACGCCTGCGTGCTCGTCCACGGCCGCGTCCGCGGCGTGCTGGTAGAGGGCATCACGATGATCAACACGAACCGCTCCGTGATGTGCTACGGGGAGCACACCGGCAGGTTCCTGCCGGGTGGCGGCGTGACGCCGGGCGAGTCGTTCGACGCGGAGGATATCACGATCCGCCGCACCCGCACGCTCAATCCGAACGGTGCAGGATACCTGCTCGGACACCCATCCTTCCGCGGCCATCTGCGGAAAGTGAAGTGCAACGAAAACTACATGGAAACCGGCGTGACCGCCATCGAGCCCAACTTCAACCTCGATGGCTACGAGGTCATCGGGAACGTCATCAAGTGTGGCAGCGAGCATGGTGCCATCCACTGCTGGAGATGCTCCCGCAACGGCTTCGTCATGGACAACCTGCGGATCCACGACAACACGGGCAAACCTGTGGTCGTCGCGAACGCGCCGCGGGGCTGGGAGCGGCCGGAACCCCCGCTGCTACGCAACAACCGCAATCAGCTCAGCGATCCGGTGCCGGCAGAGGCGGCTCGCGTGCCTCCCTTCGGTCGCCGCGTGCTCGTCAGCGACTACGGCGGCGACAAGATCGCCATCATCGCAGCGGACGGCCGCGTCGAGTGGGAGCATCCGGCCGAGAAGCCGCAGGACGTTTGGATGCTGTCCAGCGGGAACATTCTTTTCAGCCACCTCCGCGGCGCCCGGGAGGTCACGCCCGGGCACGACGTCGTGTGGAGCTACCGCGCTCCGCAAGAGGCCGAAGTGCACGGCTGCCAGCCGCTGCCCGATGGACGTGTCATGGTGGTCGAGTGCGGCACAAAGCGGCTCGTGGAAGTTGGCCGCGACGGCACGATCGCCCGCGAGATCGCCGTTCCGGTGAAGACCACAAAGCCGCACGACCAGATCCGCGGCTGCCGGCGGACGGGCGACGGCCGCTACCTCGTCAGCGCCAAGGGCGACCGCGCCGTCCTCGAACTCGCTGCGGATGGCTCGCTGGTGCGCACGATCACGACGCCCGGCGATCCGCACGAGGTTCGCGAATTACCGGGCGGCAGCATCCTCATCGCCTGCGGGGAGGGGGAGGCCATGCTCGAGGTGGCTCGCGACGGCTCGGTGACCTCGAAGCTTGGCACACAGGACGTGCCCAACAATCCCCTGCGGCTCGTGAGCGGTTTCCAGCGGCTGCCCGACGGTCATACCGTCGTGGTGAACTGGCTGGGCCACGGCTACCTCGCGACCACTGCCCAGTTCTTCGAGCTTGACGCAGACAAGCGGATCGTGCGGCAGTTCACAGACCACGGCCGGTTCGTCAGCATCAATAAGGTGCAGCTGCTCGACGTGCCGGGTGATCCCGCCCGCGGCGAGATCTGGCGGTAGGCCGCCCGTTCGCTTTCAGCGGTTTCAAGGCCGGTCTGCGGCGACGGCGAAAATCCGGCGTTGAGCAGGGATCAATCGCAGTCCAACTGGTTGACGCCCTCCGGTCGCTTTTATATCATGAACGGATGTTCATTTTGAACAGGAGGTCGCCATAAGGAGGTCACCATGACGATGGAGTCGATTCGCGAGTTCATTCGACGTGAACCGTTTGAGCCCTTTGTCGTCCGGCTATCGAACGGCGAGGCCCACGAGATCCTGCACCCGGAGTGCGTGGCAATCACGAAGTCGAAGGTGGTGATCACCTATCCCGACGAGGATCGCGTCGTCCACTGCAGTCTGATCCATGTGAATGCCGTCGAGTTGCTTCAGCGGGCCTGAACATCTGGGAGATGTCGGTTCGGCCTGGCCGATAACGCAAAGCCTCGCCGAGGAGTCAGCAAAGCCTCAGCTATTGCTTCCCGGCCGACGATTGGAGCCAAAAGTCAAACGTGTTCGTCTGGTTGGCGACGACGTCTGCAGAGAGTTCCGAGTTCGTATTGTATCGCTCGAGAGTCGCATCCAGCCCGACAAGCCCCGGCCGGCGCTTGCCGAAGTGCCATTGGCCGACCTATCCTTTGGATACGAGGCCTCTTTTCTGGTGCTCTTGAAAGCTGGGGTTCGCTTGAAGGCCGATGCGCTGCCGATCAGCACGAGCACGTTGGGGGTTTTGGCCGCTGGTCTCGGGATCGCGCTCTGTGGTCTGTTGTGGATGCGGTTTCCGATCCACACAGCGTTTGTTCCCCGGGACGGGATTTCCTTCCCCGCGAGCAAGCTCGCCTTCACGAAGTCGGTCCCCCCGGAAGCCGCCGAGAGGCTTCCGCGCATTACGCACGTCCAGGTCATCGACGTGGATGCCGACGGCGTCGCGGAGGTCATCGCCTGTGATGCCCTCCACCACCGGATCATCCGTCTTGATCGAAACAGCGATGGTTCTTGGCGGGAAACCGTGCTGATCGCCGATGTCGGCGTTCCCGCCCATGCGTCGTTCATCGACATCGACCGCGATGGCGACCTCGACTGCGTTGTGGCTGTTCTTGGTGACATCATGCCCTCCGACGCGGCGGTGGGTCGGGTTGAGCTTCATCGGCGCGTGGGCTCCGGCTACGTCCGCGAGGTGCTGCTTGACGACGTCCGCCGGGTCGCGGACGTGCAGCCGGGTGACTTCGACGCGGATGGTGATGTCGATCTGGCCGTGGCGATCTTCGGCTACAGTCGAGGCGAGATTCTCTGGCTCGAGCACCAGTCAGACGGTCGCTTCGCCGATCATCTCTTGCACAGTGCGCCGGGTGGTATCCATGTGCCTGTGGCTGACTTCGATGGCGATGGTGACCCGGATATCGCTGCCGTGATCTCGCAGGATGACGAGGAACTCTGGGGATTCGAGAGCGTCGGTGACGGGCAGTTTCGTTCCCGGATGCTGTGGCGAACCCCCAATTTCGACCACGGCAGTGCCGGGCTCGTGGCGGCCGATCTCGACGGCGATGGTGATCAGGATCTCATCCTGCCGGTTGGTGACAACCTCGAGGACTTCGCCGCTTTTCCACAGCCCTACCACGGCTGTATCTGGTTTGAGAACCGTGGCGACTGGCAGTTCATCAAGCACCGCATCGCGAACCTCGCGGGGACGTACGCCGCTTCTGTGGGGGATCTCGATGCCGATGGCGATCTCGACATCGTGCTCGCCAGCATGGCAAACGACTGGAGGAATCCCGCCGCGGCGAGCATCGTCTGGCTCGAAAATGATGGAGACCAGCGGTTCACAACCTGGCAGATCGCGAGCTCCCCAATCCACGCCGTCTGCGTGAACACCGGCGACGTGGATGGAGACGGCCGCGTCGACGTGGTTGCCGGGAGCCTCAACCTTCGGGGCCCATTCGAGCGAATTGGTGGCGTTTCGGTGTGGCGGAACGAGGGGGCCGCACCATGAGCCTTCGCCGTCTGCTCCTGATCGCGATCGCGGGTGAGCTGCTTCTGGGCGTCGCTGTGGCGATGCGGTGGTTGCCCCAGCCCTCGCCAGGACTGCCTGCTTCGTTTTCCGATGATCCACCGCTGGCCGCGGAGATCGCCGATCTCGCCGCAGCAACACGATTCGGTGGAGCGGCTGCCTCGATGGCCTTGGGAGATGCTCTCCTCGGGATGGGCGACTATCGAAACGCGGAGTTGGCCTATCGGCGGGTCACGGAAACTTCTCCGCAGGACATGGAGGCTCGTTTTGCCCTGGCATTTTGCATCGACCGAACCGGCAGAATGGCGGAAGCGAATGAGCACTATCGTCGTTGTCTCGAACTTCCCGACCCGCCCGGCACTGCCCAGTCGAAGAAACCGTTCGCGCTCTATGCGGTCGGCCGCAATCTGCTCAGGCTCGAGGACGAAGCGGCTGCGGAGGCTGTCTTTCGGCAGAATGAGGGTTTTCCATCGGCCGAGTATCAGCTCGCCCGAATCCTGTTGTTTACCGGCCGTCCTCGGGAGGCACTGGAGATCGTCGATCGCGGCCTCACTCGCCTCCCGCTTGCGTTGGAATGGCATCGTCTCCGCGGCCGGATCATGGATGCTCTCGACCGACCCTCCGACGCCTTCGCCGCGCGGGCGATGGAGGAGCGGTCGGCCCATCTGCTGGAGGTCAACTTCAGCACCGACTACATCCGGCCGCTCACCACCCGGCATGGAATCAAAAGGATGCTGGACGGCTATGGGGCTGCGGTGGGTCGGGAGAGTCGCGAGCAACTCAGCCAGCGGCTCGACGCGATGGACGCGGCCGTCGGTGGTCTGATGATCCCCGAGTCGCTCACGCTCACGCAGTTGCGTGCGAACGAGGCGATGACGTCTGGAAACCCCCAGGAAGTCGTCGATATGGTCGCCGCGCAGCCATGGCTTCGTGACTCCGACCCATCGATGGCTGTCTACGAGGCGGACGCTCTCCAGCGACTCGGTCGCATCGACGAGGCAACGGCTCTGCGGAGGCGTTTGGTCGAAGTCGCCGCGTCGTCCGCGCTTCATCGGCAACTCGCCGTGGCATGTGAGGCGAGCGGCGATGAGGCGGGCCGAAATCAGCACCTCTCGCAGGCAGAGTTGCTCGATGGGATCGCCATGTATCGCCGCAATGACATCGCCGGGGCGTTGCCGCGGTTTGCAAAGGCGGTCGAACTCGATCCTTCAAATACGTCGGCGGTGTTTCATCGGGGCGAGATGCTCTACCACCTCGGCCGGAGCAAAGAAGCCGCCTCGGCCTTCCGCGACACACTCGCCCAGCGACCAGGATTCGGCAGAGCGAGCGACTTTCTCGAGCATCTCATTGACACGGAACGTGTCGACGCCGAAAACGCCGCTCCCGAAAACACCGAGCGTGAAAAAGCAGAAGCCCGGCGTTGACGTGCCCCGAGTGATTCTTACGGTTCGTCGTTGAATACCTGTTTATCCCGGGCGTTCCGGAGTCGCTCGAGAATGAGATCGGTGGTGGTGTCCGCAATCCACCTGACGGATCCGTCCGCCATGCAGACCTGCATGCCGCCCGGAGCGTGGGGGCTGCCCACCGTCCAGTCTTGACCCCAGTCGGCACTCGAACGGTTGATCAAGACCGTGGCACCGCCAACAAACGTTTCCACATCACTCGGATTCACGCCGGAGTTCCAGCTCCCCAAGCCAGTGATGATGGGGCCTGCCCAGATGCCCCCGCGGAACTGACAGGGCAAATTCCCGCAGTTGGTTTTGCCGACATCGAGCGTACTGGAACGTTCCATTACCATGAACGTCTTGCTAAGGCCGTCCGTGATGGTTTTAAAGTCGCGGGAGGCCCGCTTGTTGTCCACGTTAAAGACGCCCCCGTTCTCGAATGGCGGAACTCTATGGAAAGGGTTCTCCCAGGGCGCGAATCCGGAGTTCGGGCCGTAATTCGTCCGGCCATAGCCTCCACGGCTCCCAAGTGCGTTCGAATTCGATGAGCAGAGGTACATCTCGACACGTGTTCGGGCCACGGCTTGAGCCGCTGAAGTGACGTGAAAATTCAGCGTCAGGTTCGATGTCGCCTGAAGAAACTGATCGTAAAGAGTGCCGCCCTCGGCGTAAGGTAAAATCAATGCCGACCAGCCCATCACCAGATTGTCCGCTGGTGCAACCGATGAATTCGACTGGGGAACGTTGTCGTAATAGGACGGCGGCAACGCCTTATTGGCATCGCGGTAGTTGTGGAGCGCAAGGCCGATCTGCTTGAGATTATTCACACACGCTGAGCGCCGGGCAGATTCGCGAGCGCTCTGCACGGCCGGAAGGAGTAGGCCGACGAGTGTGCCGATGATCGCGATCACGACGAGCAACTCGACGAGCGTGAATCCTGTCCGCATTCGATCAGTGGTATCGGGGGATCGTTGCATGGCAGACACAACTTTCTGGGATTGGGATGAGGAATGACGTGCTATCGGCAAGAACAGCTTGAACAGATTGAATGACTTGAATGACTTGCATGACTTGCATGACGAAACTGGCTGACGATAGAGGAGCAATCGTTCACTTCTTCTCGAGTGCAAAATTGAATGAGTTCTGGCCTGCATTGACCTGAGCGGAAAGCTCCGAGGCGGAGTTGTAGCGGGCCGGAATCGGGTCTTTCCAGTTTGGGCCCGGCGGGGCGTCGAGTTTCGAATTGATTTTGACCTTGTTCAGTCCGATCACGGCACCCTTTTGATTGCCGGGGGCAGTGAGCTGGTAACTGCCAGTGGAATCGGTAGTGCCCATTGAAGAGTGGCCGCTCTCCGACTGGAAGATGACGGAAGCCCCTGCGAGTGGTTCACCGTTGAGCGTGACGGTGCCCGTGACAGGGGCGACGGCTGGCATCCCGGAAGGTTTCGCAGAGCAGCCGATGAGCAGACCGCATCCCAAAGCCCATGCCAGAGGGAAGACCGGGCACCAGCGAGCTGGGGAAGGACGACTATGGATGCAAGAAAGGCCTGAGACGCTCGATACCATTCCCCGCCCTCCGAAAAGAGTCTTGTGAAAGAGTC
>JBBAVO010000011.1:5154-19631 GCA_040397635.1 Pirellulales bacterium | reverse complement strand
CCTGAGACGCTCGATACCATTCCCCGCCCTCCGAAAAGAGTCTTGTGAAAGAGTCTGAACACGCGCACAAAATGGAACAAAAAACCCGAGCAAACTGATAAGCCGACCGCTCCCTGCCGCCCCATCTTATCGGAAACCTAACCCTGAGATCATAGGTTTTAGAGGGCTTCTTTGCAAGTTTTGGGGGTCGGCGGGGGCCGGTTGGTGTGGCACGGGGCGAAACTCGTTGCCTCGTCGGGCGGTCCACGACAACGGCGGCGAGAATACAGGCGGAGAGAGTCAACCGCCGGGGAGGATATAAATTTTCCCTTTGCTCGTGGACTGCAGCAATTTCGGCAGGCTGGTGGCGATGTCCTCGAGTGGCACGTGGGCCTGGGCCGTGGATTGCAGGTCGGTGGTGAGCAGCCGACGGGCACTCCGCAGAAACCGCCAGATGTGCAGGAGCCCGAGTGGACTGCGATCCTGAAATTCCCGGGAGACCCAGTAGCCCGTGACGCTCTGACCACGGAAGATCAGGTCGCCCGGATTGACCGTCGATTCGCTTCCGGACAGCACGCCGTAGACCGCGATTGTGCTGCCGGAGGGCATGCACGCGGCCAGGATGCCCGTCATGCTCCCGGCCACGGCGTCGGCGGCCCACGTGGCCTTGAGGTCTCGGGCCAGGCTCGTGAGCGATTCCTGAAAGTCGGCTCGACTGCTGTCGAGCACGTGCTTGGCGCCGTCCGCCTGCAGTTCGGCGACGAGAGCATCGCGATGCACGATGTTGATGAGCGGGAAAGCATGGCGATTGCTCAGACGGATCAGCATCCGGCCGAGTTGAGAGGCCCCGGCGGTGTGAATCATCGCCCGATGGTGTCCCTTGATCACGGGCCGGGCGAGTCCCAAAGCAGTCAGCGGGTTGACGAAGGCGGACGCGGCCGATTCGTTGCTCACTTCATCGGGCATCGGCAAGGCCTCCACGGCCTTGAGGACGACGTACTCGGCCCAGAAGCCCTGGCCAGACTGCACGGCCCCGGCCACCCGCCTGCCGACGAGGCGATTGGCCAGCCAGCCGCCTCCCGACGAGACGACGGTGCCGCACCCTTCGAAGCCCGGAACCACCGGGAGCTTCGGCGGAGAACTGTATTTCCCGGAGCAGTACAGCACGTCGGACGGGTTCACCGGCGAACAGATCACCCTGACGAGGATCTCGCCGTGGCGGGGCGTCGGGACAGGGATTTCGACGACGCGAATCCCCGCGGGGCCGGAAAAATCCTCGAGCATGGCGGCACGCATATTCCGCATATTCATGACACGAACCCTTCGCGAGAGCGAAACCTGAGCGACGCGGAGCGTGAGATGTTTCACCAACCGTCGCCGCTCAGGAGCATATCACTCAGGGTTCGCTCGGAGCGGTCGTTGATTGCAAGTCGGCGGTCTCGCGGGCTATCCTGCGGGGGGTTGCGCATGAGCGTCGACCGCGTCGCGGGAGTCGATCCATGAGATGGTGTGCGTGCGTCCGCTGGGCTGTGGTGTGGCTGGCACTCCTGATTGGGGGCCCGCTCGCGGCCCAAGACCCAGCCCCCGAGGGCGACGGCTCCACGCTCGAGGATCTCGACTGGATGGTCGGCGACTGGGTGCTCGTGCCTGACGACGAGGTGAAGACAAAGCAGGCGGGCGCGATGCGGATGTCGGTGCGGTGGGATGAGGGCCGTGCGTTTCTCGTCCGCGAAGCCACACTCACGCCGCCGGAAGAGTCCGGCGAGCCGGTCGTCACGCTCCAGCAGCGGATCGGCTGGGATCCGCTCGTCGACCGGATCCGCTCGTGGAGTTTTTCAAGCGATGGCAGCCGCGGAGAGGCCACCTGGTTTTGGGATGGCGATTCGTGGGTCGTGCGGGGCACGGCTGTGCTCCCCGATGGCACGCAGGCGAGCTCCATCAATATCTATACGTTCGACGGCCAGGACCGCTGCACGTGGCGTGTCGTGAGGCCGGCGCTGGCCGCCGACGATGATCCATCCGCGCGGGCCACGTGGGTTCGCACGCTAGGGAGCACTACGCCATGATGGCCGCGAGGATAGCCCCGACGATAGCCCCCACGCAGCCACGACGATCAGTCGCAGGAGGGTCGCTGCTCCGAGTCGGCCGGTGCGCGGCCGTGGCTCTCGCCCTCGTCACCTTCTCCACGGATCACTCACGCGCCGCGGCTGCCGACGCCGCGCCCGACCGCCCAACATGCGATCTGACCCGCAAGGCCGACATCATGCACGGGGCCCAGTGGCAGCGGGCGATCGCGGAGCTCGGCAGTTGGCTCACGACGCAGACCGTCTACACGCCAGTTGAAGTACGGCGCATCAAGGTGCGGTTCAACGAGCAGGTGGCGGCGATGTCGTCGTACGAGATCGAATACCTGCTCGACTCGGTCGAACAAAAGATGCGGCTGCTCGACACGCCCGAGGCCCGCGACGCGAAGGCTTGGCTCGGCGAATATCTGTCGGCGATGTCCGACGCCCGGCGGGCTCGAGAGCTGCGCACCGTGCCGAATCTGCTCGACATGAACGCGGCCCAGCTCTGGGAGGAAATCCAGCGGATCGACCGCAAGCGGGGCAAGCTCCAGCAGCGGCAGCAGGGGGTGGTGGCGCGGCAAAACACGCTCGTCGATCGGGCCACGGCGAACCGCCAGGCATCGGCCGACGCGGCCCGTGCGTCGGCGGAGCGGCGGCGGGCCGCCCCGGTGCAGGCACCCGCTCGCCAGGGAGGCGGGGCGGTGCCGTTCTCCGACGTGCAGCGGCGGCGGATGTCGATCGGCGTGGGACCGATGGGTGCCTTCATTCAGATGTGACGGGCGCCCAACGGATCCCGCGACCGTCCGGTTTGGCCGCCGGTTCTTTCACCGTTCCGGACGACTTCGACAGCCCACTTCCCGCCGACATCCTTCGGGAGTTTGAGGGGCCGTGACCGCAGGCCGGCGGATCGAGGGCACTCTGTGACACTCTGTCGGCGGCGAGTTGCCCTTGCTCGCCCCCGCAGGATCCACCATTGGGCAGGTGAGAACGCGGTGCGACTGCGCGTCGGGCACGATTCATTCTCGTCGCATCGGGCACGTTCATGCCCTTCCCGAGGTCCAAGTCAGCCTGCCCAAGCCCGCCCAAGATCCGCTCTGCACTGTGGTGCTTCTTCATCTGAGACCCCTTTCCAGCCCCTGTCAGCGCACGCGGATACTCTCACAAGACCTGAATCGGGATGTGGCGAGAGGGTCAGGAGGCCTGATGCCCTTTCCGGTCATGCCAGAGTGGATTTGCGTCATGGACCGGATCAACCCGGACCCCTACTGTAAACACTTGGTTTCCGGAACACGGTTTCGCCCCTCGTCGCCTATGCCAACGCACGAAGATACCACCGCGACTCTTGTGCACGCCTGCACGCGCGAAGTGGCGATTGCCATCGAAGCCTCCGCTTCGTTCAGTCGTGGCGTGTTCCAAGGCGTCTCTCGTTGGATGCGTGAACACGAATGCTGGATGATCACGATTGACGATCGCAAGCCAGGATTCCCTATCCCCGGATGGTTCCAGAAATGGGAAGGCCATGGATTGATCAGCGGCCTCGAGGAGTCCTCCCTCCCTCGTATCTGGCGAACGGGGCGGCGTCCGGTCGTGCACGTTCGCAGCCGTGTGCCCGCAGCGTCCCTCCCTGGGGTCTACCCCGACGACGAGGCGGCGGTGCGACTCGGCATCACGCATCTGGCTGAACGCGGTGTTCGCCATTTGGTGTTCAGCCCGGGAACCGCCACTGCCATGAGAGGGCTGTGCGATTCCGTGCTACGCCATGCGACGGCATTCGGCTGCTCCCTCGAGATTCACGAACCAAGTCAGGCGTCCACCCGTGGCCAAAGAAGTGGTGACGAAGAGGACGCGGATGCGGTCGCGAAGTGGCTTGCGGGCCTGCCGAAACCGGTGGGAGTCATTGCCTCCAGCGATGTCCGGGCCTTGCGGATCATCGCGGCATGCCGGCGAGGCGGGCTCGCGGTTCCCGACGACGTCGCCGTGGTAGGGATCGGTGACGACGAGGTGCTCTGCGGACTGGCAACGCCCGGGCTTACGAGCATCACGCACGACCGGCCCAGGATTGGCCAAGAAGCGGCGCGCATCCTCCACGAGGCGATGCGCTTCGGCCAACCGCCGTCCGCCGTCATCTATGTGCCTCCTGCAGGCATCGCCGCCCGGCGAAGCAGTGACGTGCTGGCCATCGAGGATGCCGATATTCGCAAAGCACTACGAGTGATCCAGGCGCGGGCGTGCGTTTATTTGTCTGCAGCCGAGGTGGCAACGGAGGTGCGGGTGCCACGCAGATTGCTCGACCGCAAGTTCCAAAGAATCCTCGGCCGAACGATTCATGACGAACTGCAGCGGATCAAGGTGGCCGAGGCCAAGCGGTTGCTCGCGGAAACCGACGACAAACTCCTTGTCGTTTCGATGCGGTCAGGATTCACGCATGCCCCCCAGTTGTGCAATGTGTTCAAGGCGGCCGTGGGCATGTCTCCGATGCAATACCGAAAGTCGGCCCGCTCGTGCCGGGAGAAAACTGTCCCGAAGACCCGTTAAGCTGCCGCGCATCAGATGCACTATGCGCCCGAAGTCACCCGCGCCAGACGGCCATTCACGGCAATGTCCTTGCGGGGCATGGCTTTCGAGGACGGCGCGGAACCATCCGGCGGGCGGCCCTACTTCGCTCTGGGCCGATCAACCTTTATATCAAAACGGGTTGTCGCAGGATCGACCACGATCTCGATCCCAGACGTGGACCCCGACGCATACTTGTCATCGATCAGTTTGTTGTAGCGAGGGGAGTACGGTGCACCGCCCGGAATCTCTTCCTGAGCAAACAAAATGCTGACCTTGTAAGAACCCGGTGGAATTCCGCGACCATCTTTCTCAACCCCGATTGCATAACTCCCATCTGGCTGCAAGGTCCCACGAGCCATGAGTTTGTCGTTGTCGAGGCAGACTATGCCTCGTGTCAAAGGGCTTCCGTCATCCGCAAAGGTGACCTTGCCCCTTACTTTCACCCGATTGGCATCACCGCACCCCAACGCGACCAGTGCCACAACAACAACGATGGAATGCAGGCTAAAACGCATTTCTGATGCTCCTTTCTTTCGTACAGCCAGATGGTCGCCGTCGTGTAGTATCCCGCCGCGAGTCATCTCGGGCGGACGCACCGGCCGTCCGCCGCGTGATGCACGAGGGGATTTCTAGGGGATTTGCACAGGGTTCCCATCCTTGGGGTCGGCCAACTTCTGGAGAACGTCCCGAGGCGTCGATATCGACAGTCCGCGCACCGAGCCGTCGCCGAAGACAAAATTGCATGTGACGGCGTGAGCGCTCCCGAACCAAACTGCGGGCTCAGAAATATTCGTATCGTCCGACTTGGCCGCGATGGTCTGGCCAGCGTTGTCAAACGTGCGCGCTATGTGCTGCACTAATGCCGCCGGAAATGAACCCAAGTATCCGCAATCTCCATAGCCGCCATCACACAACCCAGTGGGACGCGAAGCGGCGAAGTGTTTTTCACCGAAGAGCATCTGGTTGCTCGTTCCGTCTGACCACCATCCGAGGCCGTCTCGAGGCGTCCACTTTGTAATTGTGCTCTCGTTCGTGAGCCAATCAGAGTTGGCAACCCGAAAGGGATGGCGACCGAGATATCGGGGGTCGGGGAATCGCCACCATTCCGCCCCCGTATCGCCAACGGCAACCATCGCGTAATCCGTCAGACCCCCCGGAAAGTTTCCCACCGTCGCGGTTGAATCAAAGACAGCGGGTGATGTTCTGCGCGATGGGCAAATGTAGGTCGAAACGCTGCCGAAGGCTTTTCTGGTGCTGGCAGACAGGCCTGCCCACCATGTATGAGGACCTGAATCGACCAGTGCTTTCTTGTTGTTTGTGACGCCCCACTGGTCGACGCCTGTGCCAATGGCGTCGTAAAGCACCTGCTGCTCCATGTATGGATACAGAAGCGGGAAGATCGTCATCGATCGGGGCGCGATCGCTCCGGGAGGGATTTTGCTCTGCTGACTGATATATGTCTGCACCGCGAGCCCGATCTGCTTGAAGTTATTCGCGCACGAATTCATCCGGGCTGCTTCGCGAGCCGACTGCACGGCGGGGAGCAACAACCCGACGAGAACACCGATGATCGCGATCACCACCAGCAGTTCGACGAGAGTGAAACCATGAAGGCCTGATCGGGCGGAACGACGTGAGCCACTCACTGCATGATTGAGACGCGACATGGAAATGCCTCTATTGAAAATCAAAAGAAGATAAACATCAGCGACAAGAAGCGAGCTTGCACAATCGTTCTCAAACACGGAATCCTTAGGCTTCGGCAACCGGATCGTTTCGAGAGAACGTTCCTCACCCGCCAGGAGGATTCTATTCTCTTCCTCACCTCTATCGCTTCTTCCTGATTGCCAATTCACGACTGAAACCATTGCAAAATTCGATTTGATTACCCCGCGTTCGCCCCTGTTGATGACACTCGGCTTACACTCCTCGGAATGCAACGCACAGAGCAGGATCGCGGTTTCCCCCGCTTGTTTGCGGCAATGATCGCCTGCGGAGGCCTGTTGCCCCCTCTTGTTTCCGTCCTGCCCCCGGCGTCGGCCTCGGAACCCAGACCTGTCATCCGTAGTTTCCTGGCCGATCCGCCCATCTGCCGT
The DNA here is from genome assembly GCA_040397635.1 of Pirellulales bacterium. Lineage (GTDB taxonomy): Bacteria > Planctomycetota > Planctomycetia > Pirellulales > UBA1268 > CAMCQY01. Next base: position 12,934 of record JBBAVO010000011.1, on the reverse strand, counting down.
GCGGGCCGATCGGTAGGCCTGACGGCGGTCGTCGTCAATGACGGCACCGCCGACGCCGACATGACCGCCTCGCTCGCGTTGCCCCCAGGCGTGCGGCTGGTTACTCCGACAACTCTTGATCCAATCCGGGTGACTGCTACCGAAGGTGAGCGCCGACTGGATTTCGTCGTCGAGGCCGCAGCCGGTGGCCCCGCGGAAATTGCGATTGAACTCATGATTCAAGGTGCCACGGCCGCGCGGCAGGTGTTGCACGTGAACTTTCTACCGCTTCGGGCGGCCGAACAGCTCGACGCCGTTCCGCCCCCGCAACCCGTCGCGACCGACATGCTCGTGGGGGCAATTCACTGTCCGCTCTGGGAAGCGGATCGGATCGATTTGTGGCGGGGGGTGCTGCGGCATCCTGAGCGGCTTCCCGCGCTCGGGCTTTACGCGCAGGAAAACCCTCAAGTCGCCGAATGGGAGGCGAAGTGGGCACTGGAGCACGGGATTTCATTCTTCGTCTACTGCTGGTATCGCAGCGGCCAAGGCGGGGCGGTTCAGACTCGGTTTGGCCGTGGCCTCAATGACGGGCTCTTCAAGTCGCAGGTCGCTGACACGATGACGTTCGCGATCCTATGGGAGAACCAGGCTCAGGGAGTGGGCGGAGTTGCCGGAGAACGGGACCTGCTCGACAACCTCGTGCCCCATTGGATCGAGAAGTTTTTCAAGCGGCCCAACTACCTCAGGATCGACGGCAAGCCGGTGCTCTTCGTTTACGACACCGAGAGTTTTATCCGCGACCTCGGCGGCATGGAGAAGGCGGTGCGGGCGATTGATTCGATGCGGGCCGCCTGTCGGGCCGCCGGCTTCGCAGGCCTCACGCTGCTGGGCGAGCACCGTGGGTTCGTGCCCGCCACACTCGACCGGATGCGGGATCTCGGCGTCGATGCGACATTCGCCTATTGCTGGCATCTCCCCGGCAGCCCCGACCCCGACAGAGCCGCAGCTGGCCAACTTGCGGCGATCCGCGCGATCCGCGACCGTGGCGTCCTTCCGCAGGTGGTGACGGTGTCGCAAGGCTGGAGTGGTTGGCACGATGAGGATACCGTGTGGTCGGTCCCCCCCGATCGGTTCGAGCGGCTCCTGCGTGAGGCGAAGAAGATCGCTGCGGAAGCCCCCCAGGATTCCGTCGCCAGCCGGATGATCCTCCTCGACAACTGGAACGAGTGGAGCGAGGGGCACTTCATCGCACCCTCGCGGCAGCATGGCTTTGGCTACCTCGACGCCGTGCGCACCGTGTTTACTACGGAGCCGTCTGACCACGCCGATCTCCTCCCCGAGGACATCGGCCTTGGGCCCTACGACACGGCCGCGCGGGCGGCGCTCACTCGCCGCGAGGAACTGCGGCCGCTCCTGACACGGCGCGTCACGGCAGAGTTGCCACCGGTCGATCTCTTGGGCTGGTGGAACTTCGACGAGCCCCCCGACACGCCCGTGGCCTTCGATGCCTCGGGGCACCGCCTCGGCGGCGAGTTACTCAACGTCGGCAGGGGGCCGGGTATCGCAGGTAACGCGATCGAGTGCATGGGAGGCGTCGTCGTGGTTCCGGACGACCCGCTGCTGTCGGTGCCGGGGGCGATCACGATCGACTGCTGGGTCAAGACGGATGTGCCGGGGCAGCACAACCGCTGGATCGTGAACCGCATCCAAGGCGGTGGTATCGATACAGGCTTCCGGCTTGGCATGCTCGAAGGCAAGCCCTGCTTCGAGGTACCGCAGACCGACTGGAGTCATCATCTCACTTCCCGCGAGCCCCTCCCGCTCGGCCGCTGGGTGCATCTGGCTGGAACGTTCGACGGCCACACGATGCGGCTCTACGTGGATGGTGCCGAAGTCGCGACGCTCGACCGGCCCGGCCCGATCAAGCAGAGCCATTTCGATCTTGTGATCGGTGGTTTCGCTCCACAATCTCCGGCTCATTTCCAGGGGCATCTCGATGAGGTGCGGCTCTTTTCCCGGGCTCTGGCCGCGGGAGAGATTCGAAGGTACCGCGATGCTCTCGCCGCTCCGGGCGGCACGCCTGATCGGGAGGAGACGGGCTCGCGTTCTCTTCATCCGCGATAGCGGGCGGGACTGCGGCCGACCCAACGCTTGAAGGCGCGAGAAAAGACGGAGGCGTTTTCGAAGCCGACCTGGCGGGCGATCGACTCCACCTTGTCTTCGGTCGCAGCGAGCAGGTGCTGGGCCCGCTCGATTCGCAGCGACGTGAGATGCTGCATCGGACTGCGGCCCAGGTCACGGAGACAGACCCGGCGAAACTGCTCCTTGCTCGCCCGATAGCGAGTCGCGAGCTTCTTCAGCGTCCATTCCGCCGCAAGGTCGTGGCTGACGTCGTCCCAGACGGACCACAGACGATCATCGACGTTCCACGGCTGGGCAATCCGCCGCGCCTCGCCGTGGGCCAGTTCGATCCAATGATGGAGGAGCCGCTGCTCCCGGCCTTCTTCCCACTCGGCCCGCAACCCGGAGAGAATCCGCCACAGGCGATTGCCATCACAGCGGACGCGAACCGGCGACGCCGCCGACACCAGAGGCCGCACGTGTGCGGGCTCGTCGTAGCGAATCCAAGCGAACTGCCACCGCGCTCCCGGGACCGCATGAAACGCGTTGAGCACTCGCGGTGGAGCGAGGCACGCGACACCCGCGTGGCTCGTCTGCCAGCGGCCGTCGAGCAGGATTCGACCGCGGCCCTCGTGACACACCATCAGGAAGCTGCCCGTCGGAGCGAGCCGCACACGACGATATGGCACGGCAGCATCAGCGAGCCCGACGTGCATGATCCTGTGCACCGCCAGCTCGGGGCATTCGTCGCGACGCACCGACCAGAGACGCGTGCCCGAACCGTCGATTGTGGTTTCGGTGAGGTCGAGGTGGATTTCGGTCATGGACCACTCTGCCGCCGGTGACTAGTCTGCATTGCGGGTCCACCCAGATATACCCCATGAGACCGACGATGCCCAATTCCTGGACAGGCAAGGGAAACCCTTACCCACGGGCCGAGGTGCTGGAGCGGCTTCACGCCACACTGCATTCAGGCAAGCCGATCATCGCCGCCGGTGCCGGCACCGGTATCAGCGCTAAGTTTCTCGAAAAAGGCGGCGTTGATCTGATCATCATCTACAACTCCGGTCGCTTCCGCATGGGCGGCCACGGCTCGACCGCCGGCCTCATGGCCTATGGTGACGCGAATGCCGTGGCGATGGAAATCGGCGAGTTCGAGGTGCTGCCGGTTGTGGAGGAAGTACCCGTCATCTGCGGCGTGCATGCTTCCGACCCCCGACGGCGGATGTGGCATTGGCTTGGCCGTGTCAAAGAGATGGGCTTCTCAGGCGTCAATAACTTTCCCACCCACTGCATCGTGGACGGCCAGTTTCGTCGAATTCTCGAAGAGACCGGGATGAGCTTTCAAAAGGAGGTCGACATGATCGGCCTCGCCCGGCGGATGGAACTGTTCACGATCGTCTACGTGAGCACGCCCGATGAAGCTCGGGCGATGGCTCAGGCGGGGGCCGACGTCGTGATCGCCCACGTCGGCACGACCGTTGGCGGCTCGATCGGCGTGACGGATGCCGCCTGTTCACTCGACGATGCGGTGGCTCGTGTGCAGGCGATCGCCACGGCCGCCCTCGACGCCCGCAGCGACGTGATCTGCCTATCGCACGGCGGCCCGATCTGCACGCCGGCCGATGCGGCCTATGTCAACGAGCGCACCGACGTGGTCGGGTTCGTCGGGGCGTCGAGCCTGGAGCGACTCGCCTTCGAGCAGTCGCTGCCTGAACTCACACGGCAGTTCAAAAACATCCCCCTCGGCCGCCGGCCGTAGCCCGGCCCGGGAGCATACCCATGGCCACGATCGCCATTCTCGGCACGCTCGACACGAAGGGGCACGAGCACGCCTTCGTTGCCGAACGCATCCGCGCCCATGGCCATGATCCGCTTCTGATCGATGTGGGCACCGGCGGTGAGCCTGTTGTCACGCCCGACATTTCGCGGGCAGAGGTGGCCGCGGCTGGCGGCCTCGATCTGGCGGCGGTCATGGCCCGCGGCGACCGCGGGGAGTGCGTGACGGCGATGACCAAGGCCGCCCCGCGGCTGCTCGAGCGGCTCGTCGCCGAGGGGCGGATCCAGGGCGTGATCGCGCTCGGTGGTGGTGGCGGCACCGCAATCGCCTCGGCCGCGATGCGGCCGCTCCCGATCGGGTTTCCCAAGCTGCTCGTCTCCACACTCGCCAGCGGCAACACAGCGCCATATGTCGGCACGAGCGATCTCGCCATGATGCCGGCCGTGGTCGACGTGCAGGGACTCAATAGGATTTCACGGACGATCTTCGCCCAGGCCGCGGGAGCGATCTGCGGCATGGTCGAGGCCGATGCGACCGCCGGCGACGATAAGCCGCTCGTCGTAGCCAGCATGTTTGGCAATACGACCAAGTGCATCGAGGCGGCGATTCCGCTCCTGGAAGCGGCGGGCTACGAGGTGCTCGTCTTTCATGCCACGGGGACCGGGGGCCGAGCGATGGAAGCCCTGATCGCCAGCGGACTGGTGGCCGGAGTGCTCGACGTCACGACGACGGAACTGGCCGACGAGGTCGTCGGTGGCGTGCTCTCGGCAGGCCCCGAGCGACTCGACGCCGCAGCCAGGCATGGCGTACCCGCGGTCGTGGCCCCCGGCTGCCTCGACATGGTGAACTTCGGCGAGCGGCAGACCGTGCCGGAGAAGTTCGCCGGACGCTCTTTCTACATCCACAACCCGCAGGTGACGCTCATGCGGACCACGCCCAACGAGTGCACCGCCCTCGGCACGCTCGTTGCCGAGAAGGTCAACGCTTCCCGCGGGCCTGTCAGCGTACTTATCCCCCGCCATGGTATCAGCGTGATCAGTGCCGCCGGCGGCCCGTTTCACAATCCCGCCGCTGATGCGGCGCTTTTCGGAGCGATCGAGCGAGGCCTCCGGCCCGGTGTGCCTTGCACGTCGCTGGAATGCGAAATCAACGATCCGGCCTTTTCGCGTGCATGCGTGGAGGCCCTGCTTGCGAATATGAAGATCGGTTCAACAGGAGATTCCCCATGCCAGAGGTGAAGCATTACGGCGTCTTTCAGTTCAAGCCCGAGGTCACGGTTGAGCAGGTGGCAACCTGCTTCCGAGAAATGGCGGGCATGGTGGGAAGAATCCCCGGTCTTCTCGACTTTCACCACGGCCTCTATGACAGCGGCGAGGGGTTGAACGACGGCTTCACGCACGGCTTCATCATGACGTTCGAGAGTCCTCAGGCCCGCGACGAGTACCTGCCGCACCCTGAGCACGAGCGGGTGAAGGCCATCGTGGTGCCCTGTCTCGCTCGCGTCATCGTATTCGACTTCAACATGCCCGTCTGAGCGAGAGGAGTTCCGATGCGGATTCTTGTTTTCTTCATCGCAGCCTTGGGGACCGGTATGGCTCATGCTGCCGAGCAGCGGACGCTATTCGATGGCGGGTCGCTGGCTGGGTGGGATGTGCGAGCCGGGGAGGAGAAGTGGTGGAAGGCGGCCGACGGCATGGTCGTGGGCGGGTCCCTCGAAGAAACTGTGCCGCACAATACGTTTCTGTCTACGAAGGAATCACTCGATAACTTTGAGCTCTCGTTCAAGATCCGCGTTCGCGGCGCGGGCGGCTTCATCAATTCCGGCATCCAGATTCGCAGTGAGCGGGTTCCGAACTCGCACGAGATGCGGGGCTACCAGGTCGATGCCGGGCCGGGCTGGTGGGGCAAGCTCTACGATGAATCGCGGCGCAATAAGGTGATCGGCGAGCCGAGGAATCCGCAGGCGCTAGCCGCCGCGGTCAAGGAAGGCGACTGGAACGACTACAAGATTCGCGCGGAGGGCCCGGCGATCCGGTCGTGGATCAACGGTATCGAGGCGATCGACTACGTCGAGCAGGATCCCGCCATTCCTCTCGCTGGCCAGATCGGCATCCAGGTGCATGGTGGCGGCAAGGCGCTCGTTGAAGTGAAAGATATCAGGATCGAGACTCTGGCTACCAAGCCGCCTGTCCCCAAGCCGTCGTCAGCCGCGATGAAGGTCTTCAGCGCGGAGAAGGGAGACGTCCCACTCACCGCCGCCGAAGAGGCCAGCCAGTTCACGCTCCCAGACGGCTTCACTGCCGAACTCGTGCTCGAAGAGAGCACCGACCCGACAAACCCGTATGGCAAGTTTGTCGCGATCGCCTTCGACGCCCACGGGCGGCTGTGGACCACGACGGCGTTCGAGTATCCAGTCGATGGCAACGAGAGCCCGGAACTGTCGCGGCGGCTCTTTGCGTCCGGTGGCCGCGACAAGGTAATCGTGGTCGATGATCCTTGGGCGGCGAAGCCCTCGCCACCGCGGGTGTTCGCCAAGGGGCTCGCGATCCCGCTCGGAGTGCTCCCCTATCGCGACGGCGCCTTCGTTCAATACGGCACTGAGATCCGCTTCTATCGCGACACGAATGGCGACGGTCAGGCCGACGGCTTCGAGACGGTGCTCGATGGTTTCGGCGTGCAGGACTCGCATCTCTTCCCGCACCAGTTCACGCGCGTGCCGGGCGACTGGATCCTGATGGCCCAGGGACTCTTCAACAGTTCGACCGTGAAGCGGCCGGGTGATACACCGTTCGCCGATGGCACGAAAGAGGTCCGGTTCGACGCTTGTAAACTCGGTCGTTTCAAGCCCGACGGCTCACTCTTTGAGCCTGTCACGGCCGGACCCAACAACATCTGGGGCCTGACGATCTCACGTGAGGGCCAGATCTGGCTCCAAGAAGCCAACGACCTGGGATACCCGATCTTCCCCTACGAGCCGGGCGTGCTCGTGGCGACCGGCTCCCCCGATCGGCTTCGCCCGTACCAGCCGATGATGCCGGCCCCGATGGGCCCGCCGCAGATGGGAGGCAGCGGCTTGAGCGGCCTCGCCATCGCCGATGATGCCGACGGCTGGCCGGGACCGTGGGGCGCGGGCGCCGGGGCCACGCCCGGGGAGCGGGTCTTCTATCTCGCCAACCCGATCACCAACCAGATTCAGTCGATCATCGCCACGCGCGCGGGCGAGCGATCCACCTATCGCAAGGGCCCGAACCTGCTCGTGAGCGCCGACAAATCCTTCCGGCCCGTGGCCGCGCAGTTTGGCCCTGACGGCTGCCTTTACGTGATCGACTGGTACAACAAGATCATCTCGCACAACGAGGTGCCCCGAAACCATCCCGACCGCGACCGCGAGCGCGGTCGGATCTGGCGGATCAGGCATAGCTCGCAGCCGGTGCGCGAGCCGGTGGCCGTGGCGAAACTGCCTACGGAAGAGTTGCCCAAGTATCTTGGCGCCGCGAACGCCCGGATCGCCGACTTCGCCTGGCAAGAGATCGTCGATCGCAAGGCGACTTCGCTCATGCCCGTGCTCGAGACGCGGGCCGCCGATCCGGCCGAGCCGATCGCCGCCCGCGTGGGCTGCCTGTGGGCGCTCGAAGGCCTCAGCGCCGTGTCGCTGTCGCCCCTCGAAAAGCTCGTGGCCGATGCGAGCCCCGATCTCCGGCACGAGGCGATCCGCATCGCCGGCGCCACCTGCACGGAAGCCGCGTTCTGCCGGCTGGCCACGCCGCTCGTGGCCGATCCGTCGCCGCGGGTGCGGGCGGCACTCGGCGACGCATTCCGCCGGATTCCGGTCACTGAGCCCGACACGATCGCGCTGATCATGAAACTCGGCGGCGGCGGCGTGGAGGGCGATACGTGGAC
>JBBAVO010000011.1:0-5054 GCA_040397635.1 Pirellulales bacterium | reverse complement strand
GTGCCCGAGGTGGCCGCCGCACTCGAGCGGCTGACCCTCGATCCTGCGTCTCGGGTGGCGACGCTGCGGTCGCTGCTCTCGTTTCGAACGAGCGTCGCGAACCCCGGCATCGAGCCTGTCGTCGCGAAGGCCACCGGCGCGATCCTCGGCGAGGGCGTGAAGGGCCGCGACGTCGCGGTCGGCCTCGAACTCGCCGGCGCTTACAAACTGCGGTCGCTCGAGCCGCAGGTGGCGGAGGTGGTCGCCGGCCCGGCTGGCGACATGGAGCAGCGGCGGGCGGCGATCCGCTGCCTGCGGGAGTTGGGCGCGATGCGGGTCGGCACGATGCAGACGCTGCTCTCGGCCACCGTCGCCGATCTGCAGCTGCGGGCCGATGCAATCGCGGCCTGCGTCGAATCGCGCGACCCCGCCACGTGCGCCGCGGTCGTGGCCGCCTGGGATGACCTTGCCTTCGGCGACCGCCCCGCTGCCGCCGCCGGGCTGGCCCGCCACCGCGAGGGGGCGACGGCGCTTCTGGCAGCGTTTGAGGCCGAAGACATCGACGCGGCCTCGCTGCCGATCTCGGTCTTGGCCGACATGCGGCTCGTGATCAGGGAAAATCCCCAGCTGGAAAATATCTGGGCCGCGCTAACGGCTCACGCGCCGCGGGTGCTGCGGCTTACCGGCAACGAACAAGGGGGCGGCTCGAAGGTGGCGCTCGATGGGCCCTTCACGGTCGAGGCGTGGGTGAATCTCGAGGCCCCGATCGATAATCAAGACAGCTTGCTCGCCGCCGACGGCGTGCTCGACATGAACTTCTACGGAGAGACGTTTCGCGTCTGGACACAAGGGCATTACGACATCGTCGTAGCGTCATCGAAGACCACGCCCGACGCCTGGACGCACTACGCCGTCACTCGCGACGCAGAGGGCGTGTTTCGGATCTACATCGACGGTGAACTCGATGCCGAGAGCCAGGCCCGCGAGACGATTCCGTATCCCGATCTGCGAGTGGGATTCAGCAGCGCGCCCGGCGGAACCCACGGCAGGCTCGCTGAGTTTCGCGTATGGAATCAGGCCCGCACGGCCGGCGAGATCCGTGCCGACTTCGACCGAAGCTATGTCGGCGACGACGGCCGGCCGACGAGCCTCGTGACGTTTCACGGCGGCACGGCGTGGGGTGGTCTTGCGGGCGATGCCCGGGTGGAGCCAGCGTTCGACGCGCCCGCACTCGTCACGGCGGCCCATCAGGCGGCAAGGGCCGAGAAGTTTGCGCGGTTTCGCCAGCTCGCCGAAGCCGGTGGCGATGCGGAGAAGGGCCGGCAACTCTTCGCGACCCGCTGCCTCACGTGCCATCAGCAGGGCGGCCAGGGGGGCAGGGTGGGGCCGGTGCTCGACGGCGTTGGAGTGACGGGCATCGAGGCGATCCTCCGCAACGTACTCACGCCCAATGCGGCCATGGAGGGGGGCTACCGCAGTTTCCGCGTGGTGACGAAGGACGGTCGGATCGTGCAGGGCCTGCTCGTTTCGCGCGACGCCAATGCGATCGTGATCCGCCAGCCCAACACGGCCGACATTCAGATTCCCACACGGGAGGTCGCCCAGGCCGACTCCATGAGCATCTCGATCATGCCCGAGGGACTGCTCGAATCGCTCGAGCCCAATGAGGTATCCGACCTGTTCGCATACCTCACGTCGCTCACCGCGAAGCCCTGACGCGCACCGCTTCTTGGAGAGACGAATACAATACCCAGCGGCCACACAGCTCGCTGGGTGACCAGACCCCGGCCAGGTTCGCCGCCGCGTGTGCGGCTTCTACCTCGGCCAAGGCCTCGGCTCCAGCCGCACACGCTGGTTCCCTTGGTGTCAGGAGCGACCCCCCCGGTGTCGATGGCGACGATGACCATACTGCGTTGTGCTGTCTTCATGCTCTCGATCACCATCGCTGGAGACAGCGTGGCCAGGGCGGCTGACCCAGCGCCGTCACGCCGACCATCTCTCGTCGCCGTCGATTCGCTCGTCGTTGACGTGCTCTCCGATGACGCACTGCCGGCCAGCGGGATGCTCACGCCGGCGGATGCCGCAGCCGCGGTGTTCGAACTCCCGCCCGCCGCGCTCGTGCCCCAGTTGCCCAGAGCTGAGAGTTCGGGCTGGTGGCGAACGGCCATTCCGTTTGCCGTCGGACTCGGCGCGGCTGCGGTCGCCCTTGGCGGCATCGACCGGTTCGTGGCCCGCCGTCAGCAGCAGGTCGTGGAAACGATCCGGCAGCAGCGACGTCTGGCTGAGGAGATGGCCCTGCAGGATCTGCGGGCCGATGTCGACGACGTCACGGCCGCCGGTGGTGGCGGGTTCACGGCCACGCTCTTCATGGAAAACTTCCGGCCCGACCGGATGCTCCACGTGCTCGGGCCCTCGACTGCCGTGGCAGTGCAGCGGAACGGCCGCTGGGAGAGCCTGCCGACTGCCGCAGGCCCCGACGCCGCCGCGAGAGAAATCCGGGAGGTTGGAGTCGGCCGCCTGCTCATTCCCATTACCTTCACGCTGCCCGAAGGTTCCTACGACGAGCTTCTTCGCGGCTATCTCCACATCAGGATCTCGGCATCGATGGTGGTCAGTGACCGTGGCGACGGGGAGGGCGATCTCTTCGAGCGATCCGACGCCTACTACATGTACCTTCGCGACCCGCGGCTGACGGAGGATGCCGTCCGAGAGGCCAACGGCTGGGCGGCCAAGGCGGCGGTGCCACTGTGGATCGCCATGCCGGCCCACTGACTCTCACCGGGAACGCCGAGGCTCACGAGATCCTGCACCCGGAGTGCGTGGCAATCACGAAGTCGAAGGTTTGCTATCCTGCTCACGGCGCAGGGTTGCGTCATTGAGTAACCTTGCGGCATTCGCGACGCCTTGAACGCTTCGTCGCCATGAATTGTCAGCAAAAGGCATGCTCTTCCAGTGAAAGATCAGATGGTCTTCAGTCAGCCAGTGCGGCGTGGGGGTGTTGCGTCGGGCGACGACGGGCGCACGCAGCCAGTCCATCCAGGCGAAGTTCTGGTGCTGGTGGCGGCCGCCGTGGCTGTTGTCGGGTGTTGTGTGGCCGACTCGCAGCGTCGCCTGTTTTGGTGTGACGAGGCCTTCACTGCATTCGCAGTCGGGGATCCATCGCTCGGCCACATGCTTGCGGGCCTGCGTGACGAAATCAATGCGATTCCGCCGCTCTACTTCATTCTGGGGTGGTTTTGGGCACAGCTATTCGGGGTGTCAACGCTGAGCCTCCGGCTGCCATCGGCCATCCTTCTGATCATGGGCAGCGTCGTACTCTGGCTGACGCTGCGGCAGCTGACTCATCGGTGGGCGGCTGTTGCCTGCGCCGTCGCCTTGCCACTGTTCAGCAACCAGTTCATCTTCAACGTATGCGAGGCACGCTGCTACGGAATGTACTTCGCCGCCTACAGTGTTGCGGTTGCGCTCTACCTTCGTTGCCGTGATCCGCTCATGCGGGGCCAACTCTTTTTTGTGGCGGTCACGCTCACTCACGCCATCCTCGTGGCCACGCATTACGTGGGCGGCGTATTCAGCGCCGTGTTGGTGGCGGCGGCGTTGATGTCTTGGCAACTGGACGATCAGCCGAGGTTCCGGCGCTATGCGATGCATGCCGCGGTTGGCTGGCTGGCGTTGATTCCTTCGTTGCCTTTTCTGCTCGCACAGGCGAAGCTTTCGGCACCGGGAACCAACTGGATCCCGCGGCCTGGCCTACGCGACTTGGTGAGGGAACTGGGTGGCGGCCAGATGCCTGGGCTGCCGGTGATCCTCACGCTCCTGCTACTGGCAGGAATGATCGCTGCCTGCCGGCCCGAATCGATGGAGTCAATTGTCTCCAGGCGTCGAACTGGCTGGCAGGCTCGCCATGTCGCCCTGCTGATGACCGCCACGCTGGCGATGCTGGCGGTGGCGTGGCTGGAATCCCGCTGGGGAGCGATTGTTTTCCATCCGCGGTATCTGTTTCCATCTCTGGTGGCGTGGGTGCTGGTGATCGGATGCACGTACGGATGGCTGGTTGACCGGTTGTGGGTCGAAGCTGCAGGCGAACCGCATCTGCCGGGGACGAATGCGGCACCTGTCGGGTCGCTATGCTGGCTGACGCTGCTGGGCAGGGCAGTGGTGTGCGCAGTGCTGGTGGTGCTAGCCGGCGGCGCTATCACCCAACTTGCCAGGGGCCGAGCGACGACCGACCAGCTTATGTCCGTGGCGGCCAGCGATCGTCTCATGAACCAACTGGCGATTGCCCGCGAGTTCCCAGACGTGCCGGTGGTGACTCGCAACATCATTGATTTCGCCCCGCTCGCCTATTACCTGCCCGCCCGTGGCCGCGTGCTGATGCTCACGGACAAGGACATCGTCAGCCCCTTCTCGACGATCCACCACGGAATGGCCATGCAGCGGCATTACCGCCCTGAAAGCATGGCGACATTGGATGAAATCCTCGCTCGAAAAGAGCAGTTTCTCACGATGGAGAGCTATGATTCGAAGGTGATGGTTACAGCGATGGAGCAGCGACCGGAGTGGCGCCGTACGGAGCTGCAGAAATTCACCTCGCTCTGGCGTTTCGTCGGCCGCGAATAATCATCTCCCCGGGGTGATGCTGGCGAGCGCACTGAAACAGCACCACACCCCTTTCCAGAACGGGGTGTCAGGCTTCTCCAGGTTTGGACAGCCCGCGAGAAGAGCGGTTTCAAGGCCGGTCTGCACCGTAACGGAAAATTCTGCCTCGAGCGTGCCCAGGAAGCTCATCGGCACCGCTATGTGAGGGCCACATCGAGACCGACCAGCCCCGGCTGTTGCCCCTCATGATCCGCCCTGCTCGCGCCGACGCTTGCCGAAGTGCCATTGGCCGACCTATCCTTCGATCCGTTGCCCCCGGCCTTCGCTCCGGAGACGGCGTCCGCGAAGCCGGAGCGGTGGGTACGGGCAAGCCGGATTGCGTCGGCAGTCCATGCGGCCCTATCCTCACCCCCACCGAACGCGATCCGGTCGTCATGATGCGACGTTTTCTCTCCGCCGTCCTCGCTCTGCTCGCC
>JBBAVO010000010.1:0-27602 GCA_040397635.1 Pirellulales bacterium | reverse complement strand
ACGCCGCCGACGGCCGGGCCATCGCCCCGCAGGGCTTCTCCGGCGGCCAGATCGTCGGCAACACGATCAAGAACGCCTTCCGCGGCGTCCAGGGCGACTTCTACGGCCGGCCCACGAACATCTCGATCACCGGCAACACCTTCGAGTCGACCGTGTATTACGGCATCGCCGGAACCGAGGACATGTCGATCACCGCCCTCTCAGGCAACACCTTCAACACCTCCGAAGAAGCCATCGGACTCGGCGCGGGCGTGGCCATCGCAGGCAACTCGCTCGACGCGGCGGGCGTCTACAACCTGCTGGCCGCGCAGACGTTCGACGACTATGCCGGCGACGCTCTTCGCGACTACCGCACCGACAGCACCTACGTGCCCGTGAAACTCACGAGCGACACGGGCGTCTCGTCGTCCGATCGGATCACCTCCGACGGCAGCCTGACGGTCACACCCGCCATCGGTGAAGTCATCGAGTACTCGATCGACAACGGCCTCACCTGGTCTGATTCCTTCACGGCCGCCGAGGGCCCCAACGCCGTCATGGTCCGCCGCGTCGGCAGCACCAGGACAGACTCCGAGCCGAAGGCGTTTGCGTTCACGCTCGATACCGTGCGGCCGACCGTCACGATCGCCGCCTCCCGCGACGGCCTCCTGGTAGCCGCAACCAAGGCGGGCGAGACCGCCACGATCACCTTCACGCTCAGCGAGTCTTCAGCCAACTTCACGGCCCGCGACGTCTCCGTCACCAATGGCACGCTCTCCGAGTTCACAGGCAGCGGCACTGTCTACACGGCGATCTTTACACCAGCCGTCGACACCGAGGCAGACGCCGCGATCTCCGTCGCCGCCACCACCTTCACCGACACCGCCGGCAACGAGAACCTGGCGTCGAGCGCAGTGACTCTGCAGGTCGACACGGTCGTTCCGACCGTCGAGATCACATCCAGCCGCGACGTTCTCAAGGCCAACCAGACCTCCGTGATCACGTTCACGCTCAATACTCCGAGCACCACCTTCACCGCGGGCGACGTGGTCACAACGGGCGGCACGCTCTCCAACTTCGCCGGGTCCGGCTCGGTCTACACGGCCACATTCACGCCAACGGCCAACTTCTCCGGAGTCGGCACGGTACGCGTGCTCGCCGGCAGCTTCTTCGACCTGGCGGGGAATCGAAGCACTGTGGCGTTCGATCTCAGCCCCACGATCGACGTGCAGACAAACGGACCGTACGTCGTCTCGATCACGGCGGCCACGAACCCGATCCGTGTCGGCGCGGGCACTTCCTGGATCACCGTGACGCTCAACAAGCACGTGCCCGCCTTCGCTCTGGCTCACCTGCAGGTCACGCCCGGTGCCGGCACGCTGGGCACCCTGAGCCGGGTCGGCTCGTCGGCCAGCTACCGCACGTTGTTCACGCCCACAGCCGGCTACGTCGGCACGGTCGACATCACCGTCGCGGATGACGCCTTCGCGGACACTGCCGGCAACTGGAACGTCGGCGGAGCGCTCGCTGCGCCACTCGTGGTCGATCTCGTCGCACCCGATATCACCTCGATCACGCCGTCGCTCGCCAGCCTGAAAGCTGGTGAGACGGCGACCGTCACCTTCACGTTTAACGAAGCAGTCGTCGGTTTCGCGCTCAGCGACGTCACCGTCTCCGGGGGCACCCTCTCCGGATTCACGGGATCCGGTGCAAGTTACTCGGCCGTGTTCACGCCCCGGACCAACTCCACGGCTCCGGGCACGATCATCGTGGCTGCGAACCGCTTCACCGACGCGGTCGGCAATCCGAACGTGCAGCGTGACATGAGCCCGCCGATCACCATCAACACCATCGTGCCCTCGATGACGATCAGCCAGCGGCTACCGGTTCTCAAGGCCGGCCAGTCGACGACGGTGACCTTCCAGGTGCGCGGCCAAGTCAGCAACTCTGATCCCTTCGCGGCAGCGGACATCAGCCTTTCCCCCGAGCAGGGATCGCTGACGAATTTCAGTGGTCCGAGCTTTGCCCGGGGCATCTCCACCTACACGGCCCTCTACACGGCGCCCGCGACCGCCTTCTCGGGCGCGGTGGGTCTGTCCGTGCCGGCCAACTCTTTCAAGGTCGTGGGCAACGACGTCAACGGCAATGCCCTCACGACACTCGCGATCAAGATCGATGCGATCGCGCCGACGCCCGTCATCTCCACGACCGCGTCGGCCTTGAAGATCAGCCAGACCGCCACGATCGACTTCACGGTCGACGGCGAGACCGGCGGCCTGATCGGATTCGAGGCGGGCGACATCACGCTGACGCCCTCCTCCGGAACGCTGTCGGCCCCGACACGGGTCGGCACGACGAGCGTCTATCGTTCGACCTACACCCCCGCCGTGGGTTTCGAGGGGACGGTGACGATCGCCCTGGCCGCCGGCAAGTTCACCGACGCCGCCGGCAATCCCAACACGGCCGCCGCACCGATTACGATCGCCGTCGACACGTTGGCCCCAGTGGCGCCGGCCGTCTCGCTCGTGAGCGATACCGGCGTCTCGCCCACCGACACGATCACCAGCGACGCTCGACTCCAGACCACCGGCACCGAGGCCGGTGCGGCGGTGAACTACTGGACGACCTCGGCACTAACCACTGCTTGGACTCCTGCCCTGGCCGTGCAGGGCTCGAACACCATCTATATCACGCAGACCGACACGGCAGGCAATCCGTCGACGCCCACCGCATTCACGTTTGAATACCGCACGACCTCTCCCGTCGTCACGTCGATCACGCTGCCGGCCGCTTCTACGGGCATGCGAGCCGGGGCTTTCGTGCAACTTTCGGTGCGGTTCGACCGGCCCGTGTTCGTGACCGGCGCCAACGCCGACAGGCCGTTCATCACGATCGGTGGCTTCACGAATGGCGAAATCACTCGGCGGGCCGTGTACGCGTCTGGCAGCGGCACCTCGACACTCGTCTTCCGCTATCGGGTCGCCGCCGGTGACAAGGCCTTGGCCGGCATCACCTATTCCGCCTCCGCGATCACGCTCGAGGGAGCCACGCTCGCCGACGCCGCGGGCAACGCCGCCGCCCTCGGATTCACGCTGCCCTCACGGCGACCGCTCACCAAGGTAAACGCGTGATTGCTGTCTGCTCGCTCGGCCGCCTTCCACACAGCCCATTTCTTGACTTTCGCGGGCCAGCGAATAGCCTAACGACGGATATCTTCCTCCTGTGAGGGGGTCGGGCCTTGGGAGCCTGCGCCTCCGGCTCGGGAACACGCCCATACCGTGAGGCCTTTCCGATGTCGCTTCATCTCTGGTTTCGTCACCCGCGCGGTACGACGAACGCCCGCCCCGGCCGCCCCGGCCGCAATGCCATCCCGCAAAGGGGCCGGCGGACGCCGGCGCGTTACGAAGCGCTTGAAACACGACAGTTGCTCGCCGCCGACCTCTCGGACCCGGTGAGCGCAATCCGGCACGCGGATCTCTTCACGACGGAGTTGCCGCAAAACGACGACGGCTACACGAACCTGCTGCCGATCGGATTCAATGTCAATTTCTTCGGTCGCGATTTCAACAACCTCTACGTCAACAACAACGGCAACGTCAGCTTCGATCGGCCACTCTACACGTACACGCCGTTCTCGTTGCTCACCACCGAGATTCCGCTTCTGGCCCCCTTCTTCGCCGACGTCGACACCCGCGGCACTGGGAGCGATCTCGTCCGTCACGGCCAGGGCGTCATCGACGGCCGCAAAGTCTTCGGCGTGAACTGGATCGACGTGGGATATTACTCGAGCAACACCGACAAGCTCAACAGCTTCCAGTTGATCATCACGAGCCGCTCCGACGTGGCCGCCGGTGACTTCGACTTCGAGTTCAACTATGACCGTCTCCTCTGGGAGACCGGCGACGCCAGCGACGGCGAGGGTGGACTCGGCGGCTCGTCGGCCCGGGCGGGCTGGTCGAACGGCACGACACGGTCACGGGAGTTGCCTGGCTCGGCGGTGAGCGGGGCGCTGCTCGACGACGGGCCCAACAGCCTCGTCACCGACTCCTTCAACTCTGCCCAACCCGGCCGCTATGTCTTCGAGGTGCGGTCGGGTGTCGTCGCCGATCCACCCACATTGACGATCGGAACGAACAAGGGTCTGCTCTCCGCAAACGAATCCGCGGAACTTTCCTTTACGCTGAGTAATCCTTCCGCCACGTTCACGATCGACGACATTGTGACTACCGGCGGAACGATCTCGAGCTTCACCGGCGTTGGCACGAACTACACGGCACTCTTCACGCCGACGCCCGGATTTGTCGGCCAGGGCACGGTGCGGGTGCCAGCAGGTGTCTTTACCAATGCCGGCGGCACCACCAATCTGGTGGCCCGACTGCAGCCCGGCATCACGATAGACGCCGCGGCACCGACGGTCGCCGTCGCCTCAAGCCGCTCGCTGCTGCGGGCGACGCAGACTGCCACGATCACGTTCACGCTGAGCGAACCGAGCACGACGTTCGGCCTCGACGATGTCGCCGTCACCGGCGGCACGCTCTCTCACTTCAACGCCGTAGGCGGATCCCAAACGACTTACAGGGCCAGGTTCACGCCTACCTCCGACTTCACCGGCGCAGGCACCGTCCGCGTGGCTGCGGGCAAGTTCTCCGACCTCGTCGGCAACCTGAATGCCGTCGAATCCGCGCTGACGCCCGCGATCGACGTGCGCATGCTTGAGGCCTATTCGCTGATCGAGGCGACGCGAGACGGTGCTGTAATCGACATGCTGATGGCGGGCCAGGCCGCGGATATCGCCTTCTCCTTCGCCGAGCCGGTGGTCGGCTTCACGGCCGGCGACGTCGTCGTCACCGGCGGCACGCTCACAGATTTTGCCGGTTCCGGCCAGTTCTACACCGCCCGCTTTACCCCGCGGGCCAACTCCACCGCCGCCGGCACGGTGAGCATCCCCGCCGGACGCTTCACTGATGCGGCTGGAAACCCCAACAGCCTGATGCAACTGAGCCCCTCGATAACAGTCAACACCATCGTTCCGTCGATGACCATCAGCCAGCGGCTGCCGGTCCTCAAGGCCGGACAATCGGCCACCGTGACCTTCCAGATCCGTGGGACGGTGAACAATGCGGCACCGTTCACGACCTCCGACATCACGCTTTCGCCCGGCCAGGGCACGCTCTCCCCGCTGACGGACCGAGGTGTCGTGCGCGGCATCCACACCTACACAGCGATCTACACCGCGCCCGCCGCGGGGTTCGCTGGTCCCGTCACGCTCACCGTGCCCGCCGATTCGTTCCGCATCGTGGGCAACGCGGTCAACGGCAACGCTGCCACTTCACTGAAGATCAACGTCGACGCCCAAGGCCCCACGCCAGTGATCTCCACGATCGCGACAGGCTTGAAGATCGGCCAGACCGCGGTCGTCGACTTCACGATCGCCAACGAGACGGCGAACGTCGTCGGCTTCGACGCAGCCGACGTCTCCCTCTCCTCGGGAACGATCGGAACGCCCACGCGGGTGCCTGGCACCACCATCTATCAAGCCACCTACACTCCCTCTGCGGGCTTTGAGGGAACGGTAACGATCGCCCTGGCGGCGGGTAAGTTCACCGATGCCGTCGGCAATCCCAACGCCGCCGCCGCACCGATCACGATCGCCGTCGACACGTTGGCCCCAACCGCGCCGCCCGTCTCGCTCGTGAGCGACACCGGAAGCTCGTCCACCGACAAGATCACCAGCGACGCCCGACTGCAGACGCCGGGCACGGAGACCAACGCCTCCGTGCAGTTCTGGTCGAATGTCGGCCTCACGAACGCATGGACGGGGCCACTGACGGGCGCCAATACCCTGTGGGCGACCCAAACCGACGCCGCCGGCAACCGCTCGCCGGCAACCCGCTTCGACTTCCAGCACTACGCCACCGGTCCGATCGTCTCGGCCTTCGTGCCGGCACCGGCTTCGACCGGCCTGCGTGCCGGCGCGTTCGTGCAACTCTCCGTGCGGTTCGACCGGCCCGTGTTCGTGACAGGCGCCAACGCCGACAGGCCGTTCATCACGATTGGCGGCTTCACGACCGGCGCCGGGACACGTCGCGCCGTCTACGCCTCCGGCAGCGGCACCACCACCCTCGTCTTCCGCTATCAGGTCACGGCAGGTGACAAGGCACCGAGCGGCATCACCTACCCAGAGTCCCAGATCACGCTCGACAACGCCTCGCTCGCCGACGCCGCCGGAAACGCCGCAGCCCTCGCCTTCTCCCTGCCCTCGCGACGGCCCGTCACCAGGGTCAACGCGTGATTGCCGCGGAGGGCTCCCCCGCCTCTGCTACGATATTCCCATGGCTGCATCACCCGTCGACCCAGATCCGGAAGACCGGGCACTGCAGCGGATAGAACACGCCCCGGCCACCGCCCGGATACCGGATTCGCTTGGGCAGGGTGTCTTCGCGACGGGCGTCATCGTGCTCCACGGGCAGCACGAGTTTGCGATCGATTTCGTGCAGTCGCTCGTGAGACCGGAGCGCGTGGCGGCCCGAGTCGTGCTGCCGCCTGCAGTGGCCTCGCAGCTTGCCGTCGCTCTGGAGCAATCGCTGGCGGCGTATGCCCAGAAGTTCGGCGCGGCCCCCCGCGAGCCGGAAGTGGTGCCGCCTCCGAGCCCGATGGCGCAAGCGCCGACCCCGCCTGACGGTGCCCCGCAGCCCGCTTCATCGCCTGAGCAACCGCCGCGCCCGGCCCACACGCCTCCGCCGCCCTCGTCCCAGCCGCCGATCACCGACCACTACGAGCGGCTCAAGCTGCCCGACGAGATGCTCGGTGGTGCCTACGCGAACATGGTGTCGATCAGCCATACAGGCAGCGAGTTTTGCCTTGACTTCATCGCCAAGTTCTACCCCCGTGCCGCCGTAACGACCCGGGTCTACATGGCCGCGGCCCGCGTTCCGGATCTGCTCGCGTCCCTGAAGCGGTCGATCGGCGGCTAGACCGCGATCACGGATCGCAGAGCCTTCCCCTCCACGCCCGATCTGCCGTTCACTTTGCCGCAATCCAGCGGCGGACAGTCAGCGGTCTGGGCGTAGTAGAAACGGACTGGATACCCCCTCATCAATTTCTCATTTGCTACGAAATCAATGTCCGCCTAGCTTCCGGATTGTCTTCTGTCACCACGGTAGGCACTGCCTGTGAGGGTCACGCCTTCACGGTCATCGGTCCGCTATCCTCCGCAAGCATCAGGAGTCACCACATTTTAAGCAGAAGCCGCGCTACCGTCGGCCGTCAGCAGAACCGTCGACGAACCATCGCCGCGGTGATGGAACATCTGGAATCCAGGGCCATGCTGGCTGTCAGTACATCCCCCGGCGGCTCGGGCCTGGATAGCGTGGCGGGCTTGTACTGGACTGCCGGCGGACAGATCTGGCGATCTCAGCCTGATGGCTCGGGCCGCCAAGTGGTCGTTTCCCCACCGTTGGGCAGAGAGATCACCACCTTCGACATCGACGAGTTGAACGGCCGCATTTACTTCGCTGACGAGCAGCGCAATGTCGCGAGCCACTCAAGAATTTCCAGCACCGATCTGAATGGCGGCGATCAACGGCTGTTGTATCAGGGTACCGGCTTGGGGCACATCAGCTGGTCAATGACGGTGGACCCATCGGGTGGCTACGTGTTTCTCCACAGCCACGACGTTCCACCCGTCCAAGCCTCCGGCCCGTTCTACGAGGGCAAAATCCAGCGGGTCACCATCGCCACGGGCGAGGTAACCGTACTGCCGACTACGTTCTGGTACGTGCACGACATGCAGATTTCGGAAAGCGGCAAGCTCTATTTCACGGGCTTCAGCAACTTCGTTGAATCTGCGTCGAGGTTCTACGGTAAAGGCCGCGACGGCGCCGGCAATCGCGAGATATCCATAGCCGGTGTCGCGCCGGCTAATTTCGCCCTGGCCGAAGTGGCTCAGAGCGTCTATGTGTCGGGCGGTTCCGAAAGCGCGGACAAGGGGGACATCTACCTCGCTCCGATCGCCGGAGGATCGCCTACCCGGCTCTTCGACGGTACGAGCCCCGTTTACGACATCGAGTTCAAAGAGAGTGCGTCGCTTCTCTACTGGTTAACCGCCGGTGGCAGCATCGTGCGCAGTAACGCCACCGGCGGAGACGTGCAGACCGTGGTGAGCGGTATCTCAACTGTTGGTCGCGATCTGTCGGTCGTCATGCAACCGTCTATCCTGACCATCTCTGACGTCGGCGGCATGAAGGACGAGGGCGACTCGGGCTTCGTGTCGTTCACATTTACGGTTTCGCGGGCGGACTCCACGGCGGGCGTTTCGACCGTCGCGTGGGCCGTCACGGGCAGCGGTGCGAATCCCGCAAGCGGGGATGACTTCGCGGGCGGTGTACTGCCAAGCGGAACGGTCTCTTTCGCTGTCGGCGAAAGTTCGAAAACGATTACCGTCGCCGTGCGTGGCGACACGGTGGTCGAAGCCGACGAGGGCTTCACCGTAACGCTATCTTCCCCATCCGGGGCGAAGCTGGGCACACCTGCCCAGGCCTCGGGCACGATCCGCAACGACGACGAATTCCCGCCACCCTCCCTTACAATCGCCGCTGCGAAGAGCACCGTGAAGGCGGGCGAGACGGTCCAGCTCACCTTTACATTCAGCGAGGCACCTGTCGGTTTTTCTGCGGAGGATGTCTCAGCGATCCACGGCACGGTTTCCGACGTGACGGGCCGCGGTACGGTGTATACAGCAAGGTTCACCCCCGCGGCCGATACCGAAGCATTTGCCACAATCTCAGTCGCCGCAGACCGTTTCACCGGCGCCACCGCTGTGGGCAATCTGGGGTCGAACGAGGTTTCGCTCACGGTCGACACCGCCGCTCCAGTGGTCTTATCGATCACCTCCAGCCGGGCACTTCTGCGACCGATACAGACCTCCACGATCACGTTTGTGCTGAGCGAGCCGAGTACCACGTTTGGGCTCGACGACATCGACGTCGCCGGCGGAACGCTCTCCAACTTCACCGCCGTGGGTAGCTCCCAGACGACCTACACCGCCACCTTCACGCCTGCCGCAGCCTTCACCGGTGTGGGCTCCATCAGCGTGGCAGCAGGCAGGTTTGCCGATGCCATCGGCAACCTGAACACGGTCGCGGCAGCGCTGACGCCTGCCATCGACATCCGCACGGAGATACCTGTTTCGCTGATCGAGGCCACGCGGGACGGCGCCGCGATGACCTCTCTCGCGGCCGGTCAGACCGCGGATATCGCCTTCTACTTCGTCACTCCCGTTCAGGGCTTCACGGCCGGCGACGTCGTCGTCACCGGCGGCACGCTCACAGATTTTGCCGGTTCCGGCCAGTTCTACACCGCCCGCTTTACCCCGCGGGCCAACTCCACCGCCGCCGGCACGGTGAGCATCCCCGCCGGACGCTTCACTGATGCGGCTGGAAACCCCAACAGCCTGATGCAACTGAGCCCCTCGATAACAGTCAACACCATCGTTCCGTCGATGACCATCAGCCAGCGGCTGCCGGTCCTCAAGGCCGGACAATCGGCCACCGTGACCTTCCAGATCCGTGGGACGGTGAACAATGCGGCACCGTTCACGACCTCCGACATCACGCTTTCGCCCGGCCAGGGCACGCTCTCCCCGCTGACGGACCGAGGTGTCGTGCGCGGCATCCACACCTACACAGCGATCTACACCGCGCCCGCCGCGGGGTTCGCTGGTCCCGTCACGCTCACCGTGCCCGCCGATTCGTTCCGCATCGTGGGCAACGCGGTCAACGGCAACGCTGCCACTTCACTGAAGATCAACGTCGACGCCCAAGGCCCCACGCCAGTGATCTCCACGATCGCGACAGGCTTGAAGATCGGCCAGACCGCGGTCGTCGACTTCACGATCGCCAACGAGACGGCGAACGTCGTCGGCTTCGACGCAGCCGACGTCTCCCTCTCCTCGGGAACGATCGGAACGCCCACGCGGGTGCCTGGCACCACCATCTATCAAGCCACCTACACTCCCTCTGCGGGCTTTGAGGGAACGGTAACGATCGCCCTGGCGGCGGGTAAGTTCACCGATGCCGTCGGCAATCCCAACGCCGCCGCCGCACCGATCACGATCGCCGTCGACACGTTGGCCCCAACCGCGCCGCCCGTCTCGCTCGTGAGCGACACCGGAAGCTCGTCCACCGACAAGATCACCAGCGACGCCCGACTGCAGACGCCGGGCACGGAGACCAACGCCTCCGTGCAGTTCTGGTCGAATGTCGGCCTCACGAACGCATGGACGGGGCCACTGACGGGCGCCAATACCCTGTGGGCGACCCAAACCGACGCCGCCGGCAACCGCTCGCCGGCAACCCGCTTCGACTTCCAGCACTACGCCACCGGTCCGATCGTCTCGGCCTTCGTGCCGGCACCGGCTTCGACCGGCCTGCGTGCCGGCGCGTTCGTGCAACTCTCCGTGCGGTTCGACCGGCCCGTGTTCGTGACAGGCGCCAACGCCGACAGGCCGTTCATCACGATTGGCGGCTTCACGACCGGCGCCGGGACACGTCGCGCCGTCTACGCCTCCGGCAGCGGCACCACCACCCTCGTCTTCCGCTATCAGGTCACGGCAGGTGACAAGGCACCGAGCGGCATCACCTACCCAGAGTCCCAGATCACGCTCGACAACGCCTCGCTCGCCGACGCCGCCGGAAACGCCGCAGCCCTCGCCTTCTCCCTGCCCTCGCGACGGCCCGTCACCAGGGTCAACCCACAGTGACCGTGGTCGGTGCGGTCCAGACCCCAACGCCGCCCGCATTCACTGCGGCAATCCGGAACGCATAGGTCCGCCCGGTAACCAACCGTGGAATCGTCACCGCGGCCCCGGCAATTCGCGGCTGATGCTGCGTCCAAGCCCCATTCGAGGTCGAGGGACGATACTGGACCACATAGCGGACCGGAGGACCTCCGGCATTACCGGCAGGCGGTATCCACGAAAGCGAGACGGCACCCCGGGTCGTCGAAGAGACGACGCCGGTCACCGCCGCCGGCACGGCGCCCTTCGCATAGGGCATCGCAAAACCCGATGGAGCCGAGAAGTCGCCCTGCCGGCGAATACTCGGCGCTCCGGCCGCAGTCGTCACCGCCGCCACTCGAACCCGATAGGCGGTGCCGTTGACGAGATTCAACTTGGCCATGGCCGAGCGGGAAACGCCATCGGCATAGGTTTCCCAGTTGATCCCGCCGTTAGCTGAATACTGCACGACATAATCGACGATCGTGACGCCTCGTGGCACCACGGGAGGGGTCCACGTGACCACCACGCGCCCCGGCAGCGCCGGCGTGCCCGCTACTCCCACGGCAGAGAGCTTGGCGACGACCGGCAGAGGCATGACGTCGGCAACCACCGGTTCGCTGGCCAAAGACGTGAGTCCGTCGCTCGTCTGCGTCACGATGCTGAACCTGTATGTCGCTCCATTCACGAGCCCACGCACAGCCAACTCGAACGACGAGCCATTCCAAGCTGCTGCTTCCGGCACCGTCACCGGCGCGCCGAGCACGACCGATCCGGCGACCACCGTGACCCTTCGGTACGTCACCGTGAACCCAACCACGGGCAGGCCGCCACTGTTGACCGGATCTGACCAAGTCAGCTTCGCGGCCCGGTCGCCCGCTAGCATCATCACATTGCTGGGGCCGTCGGGATTCCCGATCTGCGTCAGGGCGTTCGAAGGATCTGAAAAATCGCCGCGGCGGCCGAGCGCCGTCACCGCTGCGACGCGAAACTGGTAGGTCTGGCCGCGGGTGAGATTCTGCAATGCCAGGGACGACGTGACGACCGGAGTAGCCGTGGCGTAGCGCGACCAGTTCTCGCCTCCATCCGTCGTGTACTCGACTTCGTAGCGCTGGATGCCCACGGTAAATCCGGTGGCCGGTGGCCACGTCAGCGTTGCCGTGCTTCCCTCGACGTTGACGGTCACGTTGAACGGGGTGTCGGGCAAGGGGGAGGGCACGACCGGGGTCGACGCCGCCGAATAGTTGCCCAAGACGCCGTAGATGTTTCGTGCGGCCACGCGGAACGAGTAGGCGACCCCGTCGACGAGTCCCGTGACGATGTGGGAGTTTGCGTAGATTTCCTCCGGCACGCTCTGCCAAGCACCATTCCCGGCTTTGTATTGCAAATCGTACGAGCCGATCGACGTGTCGGTGGAGGCGAGGTCGCTCCATGCCACGAGCAACTGCCCGACTTCACCGATGCCGGCTGCAATCTCGACCGACGCGATCGCAGGAGGTGCCGGTGGGTTCGACGGCGTCACGGGCTCCGTCACCGGGCTGTAGTCGCCGACGCTCTGGCCGCCCAACGACACGCCGTTGGCGGCAGCGACGCGGAAGACGTAGGTCACACCGTTGGTGAGGCCGCCCACGACCGTAGACAGCGTCGACGAATTGGTGGCGGCCACCGATACCGTTCTGAACTGGAGCGTCTCCGTGTTCGTGATCTCGATGGTGTAGGCCGTCACGTCCCGACCATTCCCATCGGCGGCCGCCCACGACAGCCTGGCTTGGCCAACGCCCGCCTCGGCGACGAGATCGCTGGGCGGACCGGGCAACCCGGCAGGAGTGCTGCTGGCTGACAGGGCGGACGGCGGCCCGCCGGACGGCGCATCGGCATTGACCGCGGCAACACGGAACACGTAGCGGGTGCCGTTGTCGAGATCCGTCACGACCGCCGAGGTATCCGCAGTGACGTCGTCGGGATAGGTGATCCACGGAGCGTTCACGTCCGCGGCGACTCGGTAGGTGATCAGGTAGTCGGTGATCGCCGGTGCGCTGCTCGCGGGGGGCGTCCACGTCAACGCGACCTCACGGTCGCCAGCCACAGGAACCAGTTCCAACGGCTCGCTCGGCGCGGCGAGGACTCGTCGTTCCTCCATCTGCTCGAACGCCCGCCCCGCCGGCCGCAATGGGGCGGCCCTGCGTTTCGCTCCCTTGCCAGGCCGCGACGTCCCCAGAATCAGCCAGGACCAACGACTCATGGTGTCACCTTGACGCAGACGGCATTGTCGGGAAGGAGATCGGCGAGCAGGGCACCGCGGTTGGTCGAATGCCATTCCAGCGGATACTTCTAATAGGGGGAATTTAACAGGGACTGGGTCGCTTCGCCAGCATCGGGCACGGCGGCAAAAGCAGTACGACGCCCCATCGCCAAGGGTTCGCCACGATGGGCTCAGGGCCGCCGGTTGGTCCGGAGCGCCGGGTGAGTCGACCCGGCTCACCAGCCAGGCACTGCTCGCAGGCTGCCAACGACGATGCCATTCCGGTTATGAAGCGGGAGTTCCGACCAACTGGCCAGCGTCCCGATGACGGCCGAGGGCCCGGAAAAGAAGAAATGGGCGATCAGAGCCGCCGCGAGCGGCTCGATGGCCCGGCCGGATCCGTCCGCAACCTTGATGGCGATGCCTAGGCCCGCGGACGGTATGGCGATCGCCGCGACCCCCTCCGCCCCACTCTTGCACAGTGCACCCTCGCCACACACCTCGGCCACCCGTGTGTCGAATGCGTTGGTCCCGCCGATCATCCGGGGCTGTGACGCGACCGCAGCCCGAATTCGCGCAGCCGAGTGTGCCAGTTCGCCCGGTAGTCCCTGCCCTGTCGCCAGACGGGCAAAGGCCGTGGCGAGGCACCGGAGCGGGAAGGCGTAGGCGGGAATCGAACAGCCATCGACCCCCATGCACGATGCGTCGAGCGTCGTGCCGCAGGCCGTTTCAATCGCCCCGGTCACGAGCCGCATCGCCGGATGGTCGGGCCGCACGTAGCCCGCCGGCTCGACCCCGAGATGCCGTGCCAGACACAGAAACCCGGCATGTTTGCCGGAACAGTTGTTATGGAGGGCGGTCGGCGCCACCCCTCTGGCGGCCAGGTCGCGGACGGCGGCTTCGCTCAGCGGCCAATGGGTCCCACACTCGAGCTCCGCCGGAGTGTGGCCGCACGTGGCCAGAAAACCTTCGACCGTGGCGACATGGTCGGGCTCACCGAGATGCGAGCCGCACGCGATCGCAATGTCGGCGGCAGCGAGCCCAAACCGATCCGCGGCTCCCGAGGCCAATAGCGCGAGCGCCTGCAGAGGCTTCGCTGCCGACCGCGGAAAGACAGGCCTCTCACCGTCGCCTACCGCGTGCACGACCCGACCGTAGGAATCGGCGACCACGAAGGCGGCACAATGGGTCGACTCCACCCGTCCGCCGCGAATCACCTCGACGAGGACCGGGTCTGCCATCTGCGGGTGTCCTTGCTACCAGCGTCCTTCCTACCAGCGTCCTTCCTACCAGCGTCCTTCGAGGCCCAGCGTGAGGCCCTGGAGCACGGTGCCGCCGGTGGTATCCACGACGATCGGGACCGTGGGATCGTATTGTCCTGACCGGAACTGGTTGGTGGGTTGGGCGAGCCCATCCAGCCAGAAGGCAAGATACCCGAACCGGAAGTCGATGTTGCGGCTGAGTGGGATCACACCCGTCATGCCAAGTTCGCCCACGAACGCGGCCGAATCGGCTCCCACCGTCGCCTGGAGTGGCCCAAACCCCGTGCTGAGCGTCGAAGCGAGCCGGTTTCTGTTGTAGTAGGCTCCGCCCTTCATGATCGCCTCGACCCGCATCCAATTCGTGCTCAGAAGCAGCGAGTCGAAGCCGATCTGGTAGCCGTAGAGATCGTTGATGGTTCCCAGGTAGACGCTGTCCGTGACCGGAGGGACGGGCCCCGGCTGGTAGCTCACCTGGAGATTCTCCTGCCACTGGAACCAGCGGAAGCCGCCGAGCAGTTGGAACCAAGGGTGGATCGTTGTCCTGCCGTTGAGCTCGAAACTCTGGGCGGCTGATCCGAGATTGCTCAGAAATAGCCCATCTGCACCGTCCGACGTGGTGTTCTGCCCCCGCCAGTTGGCCACGCGGAAATAGGTGGTCTCGATCGCGTCGCCACAGCCGTCAGTGCGGAAGATCGAGAATCGCGGGCCGGCAGCCCCCGGGCTGTTGAGCACAGCAGCATTCGGCAGCCCGGTGATCGGGATAAAGCTGGACATTTCGCGGGACCGCGGCGCATTTCGCCAGAGCAGCAGGCTTTCGGTGCGAACCGTCCAGCAGGCCTCTTTATTGTCGATGAGCCGGTTGACCATGCCGTAGGGTGGATCGCATGCGTCACAGCGTTGGCCCGACCACAGACCATTTCCGATATCGCATGGCTCGCAGCCAGCGACCTCGTTGGACTCGATCCCCACCTCTTCGCTGGCGTCCAGGTCCATCACACCGTCACCCGCCGACTCTCCCGGCAATTGGTCGGTGGCCATCTCAGGCCCCACCACGAAGGAGTCTTCGAAATTCTCGGCGTTCGCCTCCGGCAGAAACGCCCACGGCATGGCCGCGACGACCGCTAAGCCCAGCCCCGTCGACAAAAGCTTCCTCAAGATCAATCGTTTCGTCATGCCCATGATTGACACCACCCCCAATGGTTCCTGCATCGATCCGCCGGTTTGAATCGGTTGTGCCGATGGAATGGCGTCAGGATTGTTCGCGGCGTTCCGGTCGAGTCGACTGGGCGGTCTGCGTCAAGAATCTGGGAATCTGGGCAGAAACGGGCCGTTCGAGCGGGCTCGAACCACTCCCGGCCGCGGGTCGCTCCCTTACAATCAGCATTTTCGGAACAAATTCCGCGAAAAACCGTTGAATCTTCGAACAACCGAAAGCTTGCCGCGTAGTGAACTCTGGATTTGAATTCATAGTTGATGCGGGAACCTCCCAAGCGGGAAAATTGCCCCACCCACTCGGATTGCCCATCTTTCCAGCCCTCTTTGCCCCACGGAAGTGCCGTCATGACGATTCTGAGCCGCCTGTTCGCTGGATCTCGCACCCCTTCGCGCCGTGCCCCTCGGCGTGGGCGTGATGCGTCACGTGCCCGGGTGCAGCTCTCGGATGTCCTCGAGCAACTCGAGCACCGCCGGGTTCTCACGGCGACCTACCTCGGCGTCTACCAGACGAACTTCGACAACACGATTGAGGAGACGTACGAGTATGTGATCAATGTTCAGAAGAGCGGTCCTTCTGACTCGGGCGAACTCTGGATGCGGTACAACGCGCAGTACAACCGCGTCGACTTCGACACGAACTCCGGTTTCACGAATTTCACCAATTATCTGCCGATCGGTCCCGTGGGAACGATCGGCGGACCGCGGTCAGCCCCGTTCAGCGTGCCGGCGATCTGGACCATTGAGAAGGCTACCTGGAACGGGCCGACCCTCGTAGAAAACTTCCACTCCGCCGGCATCCTGATCAACGGCGGGCCCGGCACCACCGTCAATCTCGTGAACGGCGACCCCCTGCCGCTCGGTCTCCAGATCTCGCTGGCGACATCCACGCCGGGACCGGGCGTCAAGACCTCGTCGATCCAGCTCAATGGACCGATTGATACGACGGTCAACCCGTACTCATACGGCCTTGGCATGGGGGCCAATGAGATCATCTCCTCAGCCCCTATCAAGGACAACCATTTAGGAGCGTGGTTCTCCGCTCGTGACCGCGTGGAATTCCGCAACACGGTCACGACGGGCCAGGTCACGTCCTACATCTCCGACGGCACGTTCCACCTGCTCGCCGGCGCCTCGATCAATGCAAACCTCGGCGTGTTCGTCGGGCAGAACGGCTCGGGCGTGGGCTTCGGCGGTGTCGGCGGCGACATTCTCATCGACGGCACGGTAAACGCCGGCAGCGTGACGCTGCAGACCAACTCACTGTCGCAGGCCACGAACATCGTCACCGGGCCGTCGGGCATGCTGTCTGGCGGCGGCAGCCTCACGCTCTTCAACGCGGGCATCGACGGCGGCCGGATCGACGTCGCCACCAAGAATTTCGCCGTGACGAACGTCAACGTCGGTGCACCCAGCTCCGTCAATCCCGATATCGGGATCTCGATCGACCAGCAGGCCGGCAACCTGCGGATCGCCGCCGTTCCGAGTTCCAGCGGCCAGATCTCGCTGAAGGCCAGTGGGGCTGGCTCGCAGATCATCGTCAACTCCGACATCAAGACCCAGGGCGGCCTGTTGCTCGACGCGACCAGTCTCTCGATCACAAGCCCACTGACCACCCAGGCCGGCAACATTCAGCTCTCCGGAGATACCGTGACGATGGGGAGCAACGTCAAGGCAGGCGCGAGCGGCGTCGGCAACGTGGCCATCAAGAGCCGGAAGGGCCCGGTTTCGGTGCTCTCCGCCGCCGTCGTTTCCGCCCCCGGTGGATCGATCGACATCACCTCGGCGACCGACGTCGTGAGCCAAGCAACGCTGGCATCCGACAGTATCACGGTCTCAGCGGGTGGCTCCATCACGCTGAAGTCCAATGCCAACACCATCGAGGCCACCGCAGGGACGGGAATCTCGATTACCGACTCCGACGACCTCGTCGTGCGTTCGGCGACCTCCGCTTCCGGTCCGATCTCGATCTCGGCCGGTGGCATCCTCACCGTCGATGCCATCACCGACAACGGTCAGGGCTCGGCGACACTTTCCGGCTCTGTAGGTGTGGCGCTCGGTACGCTGCGGCTGAAGAACGGCTCCGGCACGGTGACATCAGAACGCGGCAGCGTACGGGTCACCGGCACCGTTGCGGTCCAGGGCACCGATAACGACCTCACGCTCTCGTCGACCACGGGGAACGTGGTCATCGAATCCACGGCCAGCGTCTCGGTGGACGATCAGTTGGCGATTTCCGCTCCGAATGGCCGGGTGCTCACTCCCGGCACGGTGACCGCAGTGAGGGTCGATTCGAGCGGTGCGGGATACACCTCCGCGCCGACGGTCACGCTCGATGCCGGTAACAGTGCCACCGCGGCGGCGACGGTCTTCCCGGACGGCGTCTCCGGTATCCGCGTCATCAACGGAGGGACGGGCTACGTCACCGCGCCGACGGTGAACATCATCGGCAGCGGCGTGAATGCCCGTGCGACTGCATATATTTCAGGCGGCTCGGTCACTCGGATCGTCGTTTCGAATCCGGGATCCGGCTACTCGTCGGCGACCCCGCCCGTGATCACGTTCAGCGGCGGCTCCGGTTCGGGAGCGACCGCCGAGGCGATGGTGGGCGGCATCTCTGCGATCACCGTGACCGCTGCCGGCTACATCGTGCCCCCCGAAGTGGTCATCTCGGCCGGTGCTGGTGCACAGGCCGCCGCGGTCAGCGTCAACGCCGCGGGCTCAATCACCAAGATCAACCTGTCGTCCGCGGGCGGCGACTACGGTGTGGCACCCACGGTGCGGATCAGCGACTCGAGCGGCACGGGCTACGGGGCCTCGGCCACGGCGGCGCTGACATCGGGCGTGACAAACTATCTGCTCACAGCGTCGGGCTCCGGCTATGCCACCGCCCCGACGGTCACTCTCACCAATGCGGCAGGCGACACGACCGGCAGCGGTGCCACCGCGAAGGCCTTGATCTCCGGCTCGGTCGCCAGCATCAGCTTCGACAAGGCCACGCAGGGGGGCAGCGGCTATCCCGCCAACACGACGGTGCAACTGGTCGGCGACGGCCAGGGTGCGAGGGCCGAGGCCACGATCAATGGCAGCGTCACGTCACTCTCGGTGGCGGTCGGCGGCAATGGCTACGCGGCCGTGCCGATCGTCAGCTTCGCCCTGCCCGATCTGCCCGGCGGCCGGCAGGCCACGGCCACGGCGGCCCTCGGTCTGACCGATGCATCGGTCAAGCTGACATATGGCGCACCGCAATTCACGGGACAGCAGCCGACGCTCTACACCAGGGCCCCGTCGATCACGTTCAGAACTCCCGCGGGCGGTTTCGCGGCCCAGGGCACTGTTCTCCTCGATGCTACAGGCCTGGTCACCGGAGTGCGGATCGACTCCGCGGGCTTCGGATACACCACGTTCACCGACGCGGACGTCACCGTGACGGGTGGCACGGTGAAGTTCGTCGGAATCCCGCTGGCGGTGCCCCAGGGCAATGCCACCAATTTCACGATCTCCGCGCTGCGGCTGACGGACCAGGGGATCGGCTATTCCTTCAACCCTGGCGTCTCCTTCTCGTTCGGCAATGCCTCGGCGACGGCCGCGGTCACGGGCTCCATCGACTCGGTGACACTCACCGCGCCGGGAAGCAACTACACGACCGCCCCGAGCGCGGTCTTCAGTGGCGGCACCGGAGCCAGCGCCGGCACCACGCTGTCTGCCCAGGTCATCGGCCTGCAGATCCTGACCGCTGGAACAGGCTACACGGCCGCTCCGACGGCGTCGTTCTCGGGCGGCGTTGGCACCGGTGCGGCGGCGCTGGTTTCCCTGTCGCAGGTCGTCTCCGGCATCAACGTCAGCGCGGGTGGAACCGGCTATAACCCGGCCACTACGACAGTCACGCTCGTCCCGGTGGCCGGCGGCGGCGGCGCGGTGTCGGCTGCCGTCACGGCCGACGACTCCGGCAGGATTCTCTCCGTCAACGTCGCCACGGGCGGCGACGACTACTTGACCGCCCCGACCGTCACCGTCAATGACACGAGTGGCGCGGGGCGTGGCGCCGTCGTCACAGCCACGGTTGTCAACAACAAGGTGACCGGCTTCACCGTCGTGGATTCAGGCATCGGCTACAACCCCGCCACCACGGTCATCACGGTATCGTCGAAGGGCAGCGGCGCCACGGCCGTCGCGAATCTCGACACCAACGGCACCGTGGCGAGTGTCACCGTCACCAACTCCGGCAGCGGCTACTCCGCCGCCAATGCGGTGAACGTGCGGCTCGTGCCATACGGCCGCACGGCCACCGGAACGGCCTCGTTCGCCCCGAACACCGTGACCGGCGTCACCGTGAACGACGGTGGCAGCGGCTACACGTCGGCTCCGACGGTCACTCTTTCCGGGAACGGCACCGGAGCCACCGCATCGGCGACGATCGTCGGCGGCAGGGTGACCGGGATCGCGGTGTCCAATCCCGGCAGCGGTTACACCGGGGCGGTCACCGTGACCATCAGCGGTGGCGGCGGCAGCGGTGCCGCGGCTACGGCCCTGGTCGGCGGCGTCTCGGGCTCCATCGTGCAATTGCCTGGTAACGCCGGGTATGCGAACTATGCAGCCCTGCCCAGGGTCACGTTCTCAGGCGGTGGCGCCGTCACACAGGCGACCGGAACCGCGATCATTTCGAACGCCGCGTCGATCAACGCCAGCCGACTGAGCTGGACGGCGCTGGAAGCGCCGCTCGAGGCGGTCACGTCGCAGTTCCGCAAGCTCAACGTCAACCTCACCGGTAAGGGCGACCTCGTGCTCAACTCCACCAGCGGCTCGCTCGAGTTGCAGGGAGCGACCACGGTGGACGGTTCGATCCTCGTCAGCGCCCCGATCCTGTCGGTCACGGGCAACGTCGTCGTGGGAGACGCGAGCTCGACCCGCACGCGCCAGATCGCACTGACGGCCTCCGGTGGAGATCTGACGATCGACTCTGCCGTCGGCACGCTCCTCGCCGGCACGCAGGTGCGGACTCCGCTCGCCCAGAAGATCACGCTGTCTGCCCTCCAAGGCGGCATCAAGTCGACGGCGGCCCCCGGCCTGCTGACCACCAACGACGTGGTGTTTACGGCAACGAACTCCGCCACCCTGCGAACCAGCACAAATACTGTGTCGGGGAGTGTCTCGAATTCCGTGGCCGCCATCTCCGTAACGCAGACGACTGCCGAAACCAACGGCACCATCCTGCCGCTCGATGCCACGCTGCTGGTCACGGCCGGCGGCAACGTCACGGTGACCGCAGGTGACAAACTCCTGGTCGGCCGGATCGACACTGGCATCGCGAACACCGGCATCGTCAATCTGACTGCGTCGGAAATCGTCGAAAATACTGTCGATGTTGCCTCCGATATCGTGGCTGGCACGGTGCAACTGCTCGCGCAGACCGGCAACATCCAACTCGACACGACCGCGTCGCTCATCAGTGGCACGGCCTCACAGGGTCAGATCACCGTCAGAAACGTGTCGAGTGACGGCGTGCTGCCCGTTCCCTCCGTGAAACTGCAGAATCTGTCCGCCCGCAACGACATCGCCGTCACGTCGGGTTCGACGATCACAGCCATCGGTCTCAACTCGGTCAACGGCAACACGATCACCCTCAACGCCGCGGGAGCGACCTCCGACCTGATCGTCGAAGGAGTGACTTCCTCCAAGGGAATCGTCTCGCTCACCGCAGGCCGCGACGTCAAGCGAAACAACCCCGCCTCCGGCACGGTTTCGATCACGACCGGCACGGCCCGCGTGTCGGCGGCCGGAGTGGTGGATCTGCGAACCGACGTCGATTCGCTGGCCGCGTTGGCCGGTGGCAACATCGACCTGATCGAGGCCGGTGACATCGTGCTCGGCGAGCCCACCGGCTTGCCCGAGAACCAGTACGTGAAGTCGATCGCCGGTAACGTGAGCGTCACGGCGGGAGGCTCGATCTCCGGCTTCAACGTCCAGGCACTCTCCAATGGATCGACGCCCCGGACCGGCGTGATCACGCTCACGACCATCGGTGTGACCGGCAGCGTTGGACTCGGCTCGATCGCCGCAGGCACGGTCAACGTCACCACGCAGGGAGACGTCTCCGACAAGAACCTCGGAAGCGGCATCATCGACGTCGATACGCTCACCATTTCTGCCAGCGGCGGCCTCGTCGACCTCAGCAATCAGGACAACCGCGTCGGCACGTTCTCAGCCGCTAATGCGGGCGGCGACGTCCGGCTCAAGGACACCGTCGGCGGCCTGATCGTCGCGGGCATCACGGGCAAGGCGATTCGCCTGGCATCCAATGGTGCCGTGACCCAGACCATGACGGTCGCCGGCCGGATCGTCGGCACCAGCCTCGACGTGACAACCACCGGCGGTTCCATCGACCTACAGAACACGGGCAACGACGTCGCCCAACTGTCGGCCACCACCGTCGGCGGTGCCGTAAGTTATGCCGATGCCAGCGGCTTCGACATCGTCGGTATCTCGGGTGACGCGATCACGCTGGCCGCCGCGGGCGACCTCACCCAGTCCGCCGCCATCACAGCGACCAGCCTCGCTGTCAAGAACACGGCTGGTGCCGTCACCCTCGGCAACCCGTTGAACAACTTCGCCACCGTCGCCATCACCAACGTCGGGCGGAACATCACCTACGCCGACGCCAGCGGCTTCGATATCGCCGGCATCTCGGGTGGCGTCGTCTCGCTCGCCGCCGCTGGCGACATCACCCAGTCCGCCGCCATCACAGCGACCAGCTTCGCTGTCAAGAACACGGCTGGTGCCGTCACCCTCGGCAACACGCTGAATGACGCCACCACCGTCGCCATCACCAACACCGGCCGGAACGTCACCTACACCGATGCCAGCGGCTTCGACATCGCCGGCATCTCGGGTGGCGTGGTCAGGCTCAATGCCGCAGGCGACATGACCCAGTCCGCCGCCGTCACAGCGACCAGCCTCGTCATCACAGACACGGCTGGTTCCGTCATCCTCGGCAACACCCTGAATGACGCCGCCACGATCGACATCACCAACACCGGCCGGACTATCACCTACACCGACGCCAACAGCTTCGACATCGTCGGTATGTCGGGCGGCGCGGTCACGCTCACCGGCGTCGGTACGCTCACCCAGACCGGCCGCATCGGCGCGAGCCTCCTCTCGGTCACCACCTCCGGCGGTGCGATCGATTACCAAAACGACCTCAACGATGTCGGGGCTTTCTCGGCGACGGCCATCAACGGCAACGTGTCGTTTCGCGACGCCAGCAACGTGCTCATAGCGGGGATCAACGCCGGCACCAACGCAGTTGTGCTGCAGGTCGCCGGCGGCATGACGCAGTCGGCCGCCATCACCGCCGGCAGTCTCCGGGTTACCGGCGGCATCGGTGCGATCGAGTTGGCTGATCGGGGCAACGCCGTGGCGTCGGTCACCTCGTTGTCGACGACTGTCGGCGACGTGACGTTTGTCAACAGCCGGGCATTCGCGACCGGCCCGGTTTCGGCGGGAGACACCGTCGCCCCTGGAGTGCCGAACGACGGCAACATCTTCCTCAAGGCGATCACGGGTGACATCGCCGTGAACGGCGATCTCACGGCCCTGCGGGATCGTGTCACCCTCGACGCCGGCGCCGGCACGATCACGTTCGGCCCCGGAGTGGCGATCCGCGCGGACGTGCTCGTGTACTACTTCTCGCCAACCGCTCCGGCGCCCGTACTGCCGACCATCCGTCCCTCGATCGTCGCGGCCAACGGCAACCTCGACATCGTCAACCCGCTGCCCAACAACAGCGTGCTGCAGAGCGGATACGAGACAACCGGCGATATCACGATTCGTTCTGCTGAGGGCTTTGACATCGCGGGGATTTTGCGGACGACCGGTGCCGGCAGCACCGTCACGCTCACGGCCGATACCGGCTCGATCCGGTTCCTCAGCGGCGGCGGCGCCGTCAGCAGCGGCCTCAATGGCACCGTGAGCATCGAGGCTGGTCTCGGTTCGGTCACCGGAGCATCGGACACGCTTCTCAGTGCCGGTCAGATCGAGGTGGTGGTCGGTGAGTCGTTCGCGACGGCCGGCCGCGTCGCCGCGGGCGGGCTCGCGGTTCAGGGCGGCGGGCAATCGGTGTCGCTCACCGGCACCAACACCCTCGACGTGATCGCGATCGCGAATGGCGGCACCGTCTCGATCGACAACAGCCGCGGCCTCTCGCTGGGTGATATCGACGGCAGCACGGTCATCGTGAATGCCGCCGGCGCGGTCACCCAGACCGGAAGCATCACCGCCGGAGACCTCCAGGTCGATGCCGGTGGAAATGCCATCCTGCTCGACGGATCGACGAATAGCGTGGGTTCGTTTGGCTCCGACAACGGTGCCGGTAGCGTGACGCTGACGAACACTTCGGAAAGCCTCGTTCTCACGGGCATCACCGGGGGCACGGTCAGCATCACCACATCGGGGGCCGTCAGCCAAACAGCACCGATCACCGCCAGCACGCTCTTGATTCAGGGCAGCGGCAATCTCGTCACGCTCACCGATTCCAACTCGGTCGGTTCGTTGGCCGTCACGAATGCGAATGGAGACGTGTCGTTCGTGAGCGTGGCTGGAGCCCTCCAACTCGCGGGAATCTCCGGCGGTGTCGTCACGATCAATGCCGCCGGCGCGGTCAGCCAGACGGCTGCGATCACGGCCCAGTCGCTGTCGGTCGGGGCCAGCGGCAACGCGATCACGCTCACGCAGGCGAACGAGGTAGATGCGTTCGCGGCCGACAACTCGAATGGCGACGTTTCCTTCACGGCCTCGGCGGGCGACCTCGCGCTCGGCACCATTCAGGGCGGGACCGTCACGCTCTCTGCGGTCGGGGCGATCAGCCAGACTGGCAATATCGTCGCCGATGTCCTGTCGGTCACCGGAGGCGGTTCGACGATCACGCTGGCCGGACAGAACGAGGTCGGCACGTTCGCCGCGGACAACGCGTCCGGCGGCGTCACATTCACCGACTCGACGGGCGGCCTTTTCCTTGGCACTATCACGAGCGGCGGGCTCGTGGTGAATGCGGCCGGTGATGTGGTGATGAACGGAACGACCGTCGTCGCCCAGGGCAATGTCACCATCACCACCCAGACCGGCGGCCTCACCATCATCGGCCCGCAGCCGAACGGCCTGCTCCAGAGCAGCACGCAGGTGGACCTCACCGGTGTTCAGGGAGCGATTGCCCTGGTCAACGGCGGCCTGATCGTGGCCCCGACGATCCTCGGCAACGGCAGAAACATCGCCGTCGGCAGCACCATCACGACGACCCCCGACCTGAATCAGGCATTCGACGCGATCAACACGCTGCCGATCATCGCTGGATCGACTTATGAGGTGGTGATCGGGGCCAACCTCACGCTTTCGCAGACGCTTGTCGCCAGCCGGCCGATGGCCATGCGAAGCAGCACGGGTGTCTTCACGCTTTCCGCCGGAGCCGGCGTCAATAATGGACTCGTCATCTCATCGACCGCTCGTGGAAGCAGCATCACGA
The DNA here is from genome assembly GCA_040397635.1 of Pirellulales bacterium. Lineage (GTDB taxonomy): Bacteria > Planctomycetota > Planctomycetia > Pirellulales > UBA1268 > CAMCQY01. Next base: position 2,616 of record JBBAVO010000010.1, on the reverse strand, counting down.
ACTTGGCTTTCAGCGGGTTCGGCGGCACTGGCATCCTCGTGAACGCCGCACGGAACGTGGCCATCTCGGGCGTGACAGTGACGGGCCTGCGTACCGGCATCGGCACTGGCCTTCAGATCAACGGGGCGAGCAACGGCACCACCGTGCGAGGGTCCACCTTCAGAAATAACCCGTTCGGCGTGAAGCTCACATCTGCCACGGGCGTGACGTTCGGGGGTACCGCTGCCGGCCAACGCAATGTCATCTCGGGTGCCGCCCGCGCTGGGGTTTTCGCATCGGGAGTGTGCACCGGTTCGGCCGTCGTCAAAACCGCTTTCCCGGCGGTGCCGGCGACGCGGGTGCGGTACTCCGTGAGCGGCTCGAGGGGGCTCCGGATTGTGCCGTAAAGACCGCTGCGGCCCGCGTCCGGTTAGCCTCCGCCTCGAAACTTCGCCTCAGCCCGCGTTCTCGACCACCTCGCTGCCGCCGCCAGCAGCGGCACGGGCAAAGCGGATGTCGAGTGTACGCAGGTAGGTGTGCAGGCCGGCGTCCTGAATCGGTAGGATGTGGGCCGGATGCCCCGACTCGTTGTGGTGGGAATGCCACAGGCCGGGCGGCGTCACGAACACCGCGTGCGGCTGCCAGTCGAACCGCTCCCCGTCCTTGATCTGTCCATCCGGCCCCAGCGTCTTTCCCACCAGCGTGTAGCAGCCCGGCTTCGCATCGACGACCAGGTCCACCGCCACCGACTGGTGCCGGTGCGGCGCCTGCACCGCACCGACCGGCAGGCGGCCAAACATCGCCCAGATCACGTGCGTGATCGTCATCGTCTGGGGAAAGAACTGGTTGCCGAGCAACACACTCAGCCGGTTGGCCTGCGCACTGGCGGGATCGCGGATCACGGTCTCGAGCGCTTCGTGAATCGATTCCCGCTTGTAGAGCGTCGTCGCAAACTGCCGCCGGGTTGCCTCCACGCCCAGGTACCGCAGGAGCGGTTCGTCATGCACCCAGTAGATCGCAGCATCGTCCCCAGCGACGTGCATTGCCCGACTCCGCGCCGGCAGGATGAAGAGGTCGCCTGCCTGCCATGCGATCTCCCCGCCGCCGGTCGCCGCCGCAGTATCAGCCTCCACTCGCGTCGTACCTGTGCCTCGCATCACGAAAAACAGCTGACTCGTGGCATTGGCATCGGTGATGATCGCGTCGCCCGGACAGATGTGAATGAAGTTGGCACAGAGACCGGGCGACGTCGCCGGGCCAGAACAGCCAAGAATGGAACTCGTGTCCAGCGGAAGCGTTCGCGTGATCCCCTGTTCGTGAAGCTCGGCCCCGAAGCGGGCACCGGGAATCGCCCCCAGCGTGCCGTCGGCGATCGGATTGGAGGCATAGCGGTAGTCGTGAAACCGGGCTGCCTCCGTCAGCCGATCGGTGGAATCGCGGGCCGAGGATGACTTGAGCATGGGACGAGTCTCCGGGGATTTTTCCATTGAAACCAGTGACACCTGTGAGACCACCGAACCGGTAGACTGAGGGCCGACGAATTCTACGGTGCTGCTCATGGAATATCCCCCCCACTCCGCTTTCCGCATCGTGTCGCTCCTGCCGGCCGCCACGGAGATCGTGGCTCGCCTGGGGCTCCGTGACCATCTCGTCGGTCGCTCTCACGAGTGCGACGAGCCGGCCGATGTGGCCGCCCTGCCCGCCCTGACGGCCGCCCGCATCGATGCCGCAGCCCCGAGCCGTGCGATCCATGACCAGGTGACGGAGGTGGGCCGGGCACTGGGCGTGCTCTCCTCGCAGGCCCCGGCCGGCACAGCATGTCACACCGGCGCCTCCGCCGCCCTCTTCACGCTCGATGTGGACACGCTCGCCGCGCTCAAGCCTGATCTCATCCTCACGCAGGCGGCCTGTGATGTCTGTGCGATCTCCGGCGCCGACGTGGAGGCCGCGGTGCAGAAGGCCGGCGTCAACACGCACGTGCTGCCACTCTCGCCCGCCACGCTCGCCGATCTCTTCTCCGACATCCTCGCCGTCGGCAAAGCGACCGGCCGACGCGCGCAGGCCCGCGAACTCGTGGCCCGACTCCATGCGCGGATCGACTCGCTCGCTTGCAGGGTGAAAACGTTTCCCGATCGGCCCCGCGTCGCCGTGATCGAGTGGCTCGACCCGCCGATGGCCGCGGGCAACTGGGTGCCGGAGATGGTTCGCCTGGCCGGCGGCGTCGACGTGCTGGGCAAGGCCGGCGATCACTCGCACTGGATCACGTGGGACGACGTCGCCACCACCGATCCCGACGTCGTAATCCTTGTGCCGTGCGGATTCCCCCTCGACCGCGTGGTCGCCGAGGCCGGCTCGGCGGCTGTGCGGCCACACCTCGAGAAGCTGCGGGCCTGCCGCGACGGGAAGGTCTTCGCCATCGACGGCCACCATCTCTTCAACCGTCCCGGCCCGCGGCTCGTCGATTCACTCGAAGTGCTCGCGGAGATCCTACACCCAGGCCGATTCGCGTTTGCCGCCACGCGGCGGTTTGCCGTGGCCGCGAGTTTTTAACTTGCGGAATCCAAGCCCTCTCTGTGGCCGCGAGTTTTTAACTTGCGGAATCCAAGCCCTCCCTGTGGCCGCAAGTTTTTAACTTGC
>JBBAVO010000009.1:0-29647 GCA_040397635.1 Pirellulales bacterium | reverse complement strand
GTCCGTGAGGTCGGGGTATGGGTGCCCCCAAACACACGGCAACCCTGCCTGCGAGGCAAGGCTGACTTGGACAGGCCTGCGCTATCGTCCGAGCGCATCGGAGGACGCGGTCCCCTGGCACCACGCCGAGGACCGCACGCTCTAGGGGAAGTGTATCTCGATGTCGCGCAGACCCAAGGCACGATGAACGTGACTCGCCATTTCCGACGCGCCAATGCGAGGAATGATCTCGCTCTCGCCGCTCGTGAAGTGAATGGCACAGCAAGCGCCGCCGCTCACTCCACCGACCGACACAATCTGCGTCGCGTCGTAGATACGCTCATGTTCGAGACCTTTCTCATCGGTCCAGAAGAGGCCGAACCAGGGACCTGCGCCGTAGATGCCGACGGCCGGCTTGGTGCTCTTCGTGGAGTGGTTTCTAGTCGTCATGCTGACTCCTCTCGGTGGGACGGATGGGGGACGGATGGGGGACGCATAGGGGACGCAGGCGAACCCCTACGATGTAGTGCCCATCGCACGGGGGACGCAGGGGACGCATAGATCCGAGTTCATCTCGCCCTATACGCGAAGGCAGTACATAGACCTTTAGACCTCTCATACAGAGAGGAACAGAGAAGTATGCGTCCCCTGCGTCCTCTTGCAGTGCCGGCGCGGATCGTAGAGCCGGCGATGCGTCCCCCGATGCGTCCCCCGATGCGTCCCCTACCACCGGGTCACCTCGCGGATGTGCGCCTCGGGCGCCTCACGCAGCGACAGTCCGGACCAGCGTCGACCATACTTGCGGGACGGCTCGAACTTGTAGCCACGGTCGAGGAGGGCGTTCGACAACCAGCGGTGTGAACGCGGCTTCTCTCCGTTGGCTTGCTGCCACTCCATGAACGCCTTGTAGAGCTCCGTCGTGGACGCCACGCCGTGGAACGAGCACTTCTCCGCAAGGAACTCAGAAAGCACATCCATGTCGGCGCGGTAGTCCTCGGTGGCCAAGCGCACCGCGGCTGGCTCCTGGAGGCCATGCTCTGACCACAGTCGCGCGCCCTCGATTCCCCACGCGAGAATGGCGTCGGCTTCGGCCTCGAGCTTCTTCCCGAGGTCACGGTCCTTCTCCTCGTCGCGGATCGTCTCGGTGAACGGCACAAGCCGGATGCGGCGCCAGATGCCGTGGTCGGTGCCGCGGATGACGGGGCGATGGTTCGTGGCCAGCAGGACCTTAAACGTCGGCGTGAAGGTGAAGAACTCCTGACGCATGAACCGCGCGGAGATGGCGGCGTCGCCGGTCATCTCCTTGATGAGACTCTCGTCCAGCTGCGCGCCTTGCTCGGGCTCCGAGGACGTCACGAGACGTGCGCCTCGCAGGGCCGCGACATCGTTGGGGATGCCCCCTGACTTGCGGTCCTTCATGAACGTCTCGGCGCGGGAGTGCTGCGCGTAGTCGCCGAAGACGGCACGCACCGTGTCGAGGAACGTGCTCTTCCCGTTGCTCCCGTTGCCGTACAGGATGAAGAGGCACTGCTCACGTGTCGACCCTGTCAGGCAGTAGCCGACGACGCGCTGGATGAACGCGACCATGTCGGCATCGCCGCCCATGATGCGCGTCAGGAAGGCAAGCCACACGGGGCATGCGCTACCGCCGACGCCTGCGCCCGTGACCTTCGTGTGGAGCTCCTCGCGCGTGTGGGCGCGTGCGGTCCCGGTCCGGAGGTCAACGATGCCCGTACGCGTATTGAGGGACCACGGGTCCGCGTCGAGGGCCTCTTGCGCGATGGCGACATCCACGCGTGCAGTGGTCAGAGACGCGCGCAGATGCGCGACCATCTCCGAGTCTTTCGCCCACTTCTTCCACGTCTTCACCTCCTCTCGCAGGGCATTCAGCGCGGCTTGCTGCGACGGAGTCGGCTTGCCTCCCGTTGCCTGCGCCGCGGCCCGCATGCGCGTCTCCATGTCGAGAGCGTAGTCCACCACGTCGCGCGCTACCTCACGCGTCATGTGGTCGACTCGCCGCATGGTGTCGGGGGCCCATCGCACGCTATCCCATACGAGGAAGCCGTCGCCCTGGGCGCTGCCACACCACCGCACGTCGCCGCCGAAGCGGTCCACAAGGCGTGCCGCGTTGCCCACGTCCGTCGGTCTGTAGCTTGTCGGCGGGATGGTCATCGGGGAGTCGGAGGGCCTGCGTGGAGACTGCGCGCCACGGTCCAGCCCATCGCGCACCGTGCGGCGTACCTCAATGTCCGGCTTGCCTGTCGCGAGGCCCGCCGACACGAGCTCGAACTCCGCAGCGTCCCGCGCGATGCAGCCTCCACCAACCAGCTGCCCCACGCGTGCGGCCTGTCGGTAGATCTCGTCGTGCCGACTGCCCTGACAGGTCCGGATGGATTCGCACGCATGCTCGAGCACTTCAGAGGCAGTCGCCGTGTCGTCATCGGTGACCGGTGCGACCGCTACCGGAGCCGCGCCCTTCGTCGCAGCTGGCTTCGGTGTCTCCTTCTTGACGAGGTCAATGAGCCACGCGGGCGCGTCGGCAATCTCCCGCGTGCCTGGTTCCCACATGTAGATGCCGCCGTTCGGATGGATGCTCGGAGGCGCGACGACGTAGCCACCGTCAGCGCGGATATCGAGGCCCGTGCGCTGGCCTCGGACATTGATGCGAGCCTTGTTCTTGAGCTCCACGCCGGCAGGCATGCGGAAGTAGTAGTGCGCGCCGCTTCCGGTTCGCACGGTCATTGTGGCCGGAAGCTCGCCGTGCTCCGCTACCAGCTCGGAGAGGGCATCGGGTCCGGTCAGCCCGCCGTCCTTCGGTGGCGCACTATCCACGTCGAAGACGAAGATGCCCGACACTGTGCCCGTGGCAACGCCGATGTTGTACGGCTTGTCGCCCCACATGGCTCTAACCGTGGCCTCGTCCGTCGAGGCATCCTTGCATCCGTGCACGGTAGCTGGCTTCTTCTCCCGCGGTAGTAGCGCGTGAACTGCCCACCCGTGGCGTGCGTACTTCAGGGCGTAGTCGCCCAGACTATCGAACATGCGTGTCTCCGTGGAACCGCCGTGGGAAGGAGGGGGAGGGGGCTACCCCCCTCCCCCGTACGGGGGATCAACCCGTGTCCACGGCGGACATGCATGCTCTAGCCCAGCAGGCAAGCGTCGCGCAAATAGCTTTTGACTATCGACCAGTCCGAACCTGTAAGCAAGGCTTACACGTTCCCCCGCGCGAGACCGTGAGACGTGACCCCTGAAGAAGACCCGAGACGAGGGTCACGTCTCACGGCAAGTCTCACGCGTGCTTCTCGAGTACGAAGAGGAGCACGGCCTCGACGATGGACTGCGCCTTCGTGCGGTTCGCCGCCCTCAGGTAGCAGATTGCGTCCACGAGCTCCTGGATGGCGTCGGCCTCGTGGTCGCGCCCGTTGCCCCGCTGAAGCGGCACGCCGTGGCGCTCGATGCCCTGCCTTCGGCGCTCCTCGTAGAGGCCCCGCAGCACGGGGTGCGTCGTCTCGGCGATAATCTCGGCCCACACGTCGCCAACGTCGGGCGTCGGTGCGGGTTGTTCGTCCAGGAGGCTCATGCCCCCTCCTCGCGGCGGTGCTCGCCGCGTTCAATTTCATCCGCGGCAAGCCGCGACGCACAGTTGAGGACGTAGGACGCGTGCTCGCAGCACGCACGGTTACTGCTCAGCCACGCCACCACGGCGGCGCGCTCCTCGTCCCGCCCCGCGTCGACTCCCTCTTCGTGCGCGTTGCGGTTGTCGATCAGGTGCTCGGCCCGCTGCTGCCGTAGGTCGGCAAGCTCCGCAAGCAGCTCCTTCACGACGGGCGACGTGTAGAACCCGTTCTTCTCACCCTCGGCAATACGCCGGAGCATGTCATCGATGTCGATCACGGCCACCTCCCGAAGCGGCGCACCAGCGCCGCGATGATGTCTCCGAGCTTCATACGACCTGCCTCGCGCGCCACGCGCGGTAGGCTTTCTCGGCGAGGTGCTTCGCGCTCGCGTCCGTGGGCTGGATGCCTCGCGCGTCGTCGTCGGCATGGAACGCGCTGAGCTCCCACGACCAGCCGCCGCCGCGGTGAGCGCGGTTGACCAGGAGGACGATCCCCGCCTCCATGTCGGCGCGCCAGCCGAGGCCGGTCTCGTACCACCGGATGGGCGTGGTCATACCACCGCCACGACGAAGGCAGCGCTGACCAGCATGAAGCTGGCGAACGCGGTGGGCTTTCCGTAGTGCTCCCACACGTAGCTCGGGTCGTAGTAGCAGGCGCGGGCGATGTCGTAGAGGCTCATGGTCTTCTCCATGTCGGACAGGTGCCCGACGCCTCAGACCATACCAAGCGGTTGCGGAACCTGCAACCTGTCCACGCACATTCAGCGCGGGGAGATGAACACGTCGATGCGCCCCGTGCCGACGTCGGCGCGCTTGACCACGTGGAGCTCCACGACGAGACGGTCGTCGGCCAGAACGCCCGCGTCGACCAGGGCGTCGAGGACGATCTTGGCGACGTTGTCGGCGTCGGGCTTCGTCGCGTAGGCCACGCCGAAGGTCGCGGCGCGGTTCCTCCACGTCTCCCGGTCGCACCACGCAGGCCTCGTCTTCGGAAGCGGCCAATAGGCCAGCAGCTCGATGCAGACGGGCGTGAGGATGGGGTCACCCCGGCGCTGCTCGCGCAGCATGGTCACGGCGGCGTCCATCCACGCGCGATGCTCGGGAGGCATGTACACGCGTCCACCTCCTCGAGCTGCCCGAGGACGTGATGCTCCTCGTGGGACGAGACCGATGGTGTAGTCGGCGGTCATTCACCGTACCCCGGCAACGGCTTCGCCTTCTGGTTCCACATTCGAATGATGGACCCCGCCCACAAGAGCGCGACCAACGTCCCGACCACGCCCCGCACCCATCCCGGCGCATCGAAGTGCTCGAGCAACAGGTAGATGACGGCAGTCGTCTGGACGGGCAGTTGCGCGGGGAGCGCGGCCCAAGGGATCACGTTGCGCGTCTTCATGGCGTCTCCTCCACGTCTTCAACCTGCATCATCATGAGCTCATGCGGCGGCATCCCCAGCACGCGCGCCAGGGCGACAAGCGTCGTCGGGCGGGGGCACCACGTGCCCTCCTCCCATCGCTGGACCTGCGCCTTGTGGACCTTCAGCTCGCGCGCGAGGTCGGCTCGCGTGAGGCCGAGGTCGGTGCGCCGCTCCTGTATGTACTCTCCGAGTCTGGTCATGGAACTGCACTATAGTGCGGTTGCGGGAACCGCAATACCCTAGTACATGGTGGGCATGACTCAACACGCACTCGCCCTCACGAACCTCCTCACGTTCCTCCTCGAGCACCACGCGGAGCTCGTCACCCACGTTCACTATGACGCAGGACGCGCCGTGGTGACGCTCGGCGCGCCTCCTCGCGGCGCGACCATGCTCGGGTGGGTATGGGAGGCCTCGCCCTCCCTGAAGAACACGCTCACCCACGTCACGCCCTCGGGCATCCTCGTTCTCGCACCGGAGCACGCATGATCCAGCACATGTCTACCGAGCTCGACCAGCTCGCCGCCGCGCTTGCCAAGGCGCAGGCACAGATCCAGCCGGCGGTCAAGGACCGCCAGAACCCGGCGTTCCGCAGCAACTACGCCGACCTTGCGAGCGTCTGGGACGCGTGCCGCGTCGCGCTCGCCAGCAACGGCCTGAGCGTCTCCCAGCATCCCGGTCGTCTCGAGGACGGCACCGTGACCGTGACCACGGCGCTCATGCACGCGAGCGGGCAGCACATCATCTCCGTCGCCGCAGCCATGCCGAAGGACGGCAGCGCCCAGGCGGCGGGCTCCGTGGTGACCTACCTCCGTAGGTACGCCCTCGCAGCCGCGGTGGGTGTGGCTCCCGGCGACGATGACGATGGCCACGCCGCGGGCACACCCTCGCCGATGCCTCGCCCGCAGGCTGCGCCGCAACAGGCACCCGCTCCGCGTCCGCAGGCTGCGCCCTCCTCGACGCCTCCCGGCATCGACCCCGTGTGCCCGACCTGCGCGGGGAAGATGTGGGACAACCGCCCGAAGAAGGCCGCGGGCGAGATGAACCCGAAGGCGCCCGATTTCAAGTGCCGGGACAAGGCCTGCCAGGGCGTCATCTGGAAGCACACCACGCAGGCAGCGGGTCCCGTGCCGTCCACGCGTGAGCCCCTCCTCGATGCCCCTCCTCCCGCGGAAGACGACCGCGGCTTTCCCTTCTGAGGTGACCCGTGCCTAGTACCTACGAACTGCTCGTTGACTCCTCGCGCATCCTCGGGAGCATCGAGGCTGAACAGGGCGTGCTCACGCCCGAGTGCGAGCTGGCCCTCGCGTCGTGGCTGGAGTCCTCTGAGGACAAGCTGCACAGCTGCCTCGCGCTCTCGCGCCGGCTCGACTCCGAGGCCACGCTTCTCAAGGAGGAGGAGGCCCGACTGAAAGCCCGGCGCCAGGCGATGGAGAGCGCCGAGGAGCGCATCAAGATCTACGCGACGGCTCTTCTTGTGGCGCGCGAGGAGCTGGGCGAGGAGCCCAAGGTGAAGACGTCCAGCTACACGGCGTGGCTCGCCGAGACGCAGTCTGTGTCGGGTCCTGAGGACGTGTCGGAATGGCCGGAGATGTGGCGTCGCGTGAAGACGGAGCCCGACCGTGCAGCGGCGCTGAAGGCTGCGAAGGCTGGCGCGGAGCTTCCCGCCGGCTTCCGTCTGGAGAGCAAGCGAGGTGTCCGGTGGCGTTGATCTCATCGCACATGATGCGGCAGCGTCTGGATGCCGTGCTCCACAAGTACACGATGGAGCGCCGCATCGCGCACATCAACGCGGTCAAGGTCTGCATGGTGCAGCTGGACGAGGTCGAAGCCTTCGCCGAGGAGCAGGACCGCGCGCTCCTGCACGACCGCTCGCAGCTCGCCACGCTCGCCGAGGTCATGGCCGAGCCTGCCTCGCTCTACATCGGCGACACGGACCAGTGTCCGGCTTGCCTCGCCTCCACCTCCGAACATCTTTGGGACTGCCGCATCCGGCAGGCAGGAGCACGCTAGTGCGCATCATCATCGACAGGGCGGTCCTCGCCCAGGCGGCTAACCGTGCCGCAAGCATCGCCGACAAGTCGGGCGCGCCCATCGGAGCCGCCGCTCTCCTCCACGTGCACGGCGTGGGTCAACTTCTCGTGACGGCCCGTGACGCGGTCTGCACCTTCGTCGGCGCGTATGCCGTCGATGTGGTGAGTGACCGGCTGCGTGTCTGCGTGGATGCCTCGCGCTTGAGGGACGTGGCGTCGGTGCTTCCCGCCGGCGCGGTCACCATGACACTGCGGGAGACGATGCTCGAGGTGGCCGCAGGGCGCTCCACGTTCAAGCTCCCGACGCTGCCCACCGAGGACTTCCCGCCCACCGCGCAGGTCGATGCTTCGGCCTGTACCATCACCGTCGCGGCGGCAGACCTGCGTCGCCAGCTGAGGGCCGTGTCGCACGCGATGGCCGACGATGACAGCCGGTACATGCTCGGCGGCGTGCACCTCGAGCTGGTGCAGGGTGCGCTCGGCATGGTCACCACGGACGGGTCGCGTCTCGCTCGCGTGGAAGTGTCGGCTACGCACCAGGGCGACCTCCCGCGTCGCTCGCTCTTCCCACGACGTGGAGCTGCGGAGCTTCTGCGCCTCCTCGGCGACGTCGAGGACGTCGTCCAGATGAAGTACGGCGACAAGGTGGTTCACATCCACTGGGGCGCCGTGGCCAGCCTCTACGTGCGCCTGCTCGAGGCAGACTTCCCGTCCTACAGGGAGGTCCTCCCGGCGACCCACAAGCATCGCTTCGTCATCGACCGCGACGTGGTCGGTGAGGCGCTGAAGCGCGTAAAGCTGGCGGCGCGCGATAACGCCAGGTGCGTTCGCTTCTCCTTCGGAGGCGACAGCCTGGTCATGAGCGCCACGCAGGCCGATGTCATGTCGGCGCGCGACGAGGTGGTGTGCGACGCTGATACGCCGCTCTCGCTGGGGCTCAACGCCGCCTTCTTTGGGGACGCGCTTGCGGCCTGTCCCGAGGGCGCGGTCGTGCTGAAGACGAGCGGCGCGCTGGCTCCGCTAATCCTGGAGCCGCGCGGCGACGCCGCGGCGTTCTACGTGGTCATGCCGGTGCGCCTCGACTAGAACGCCGGCTTGCGGGCCGTCAGCACGATCTCAAAGGCCACCGTGGTGTGCGCTGGGGCATACAGCGCCACCTTGGTCACCGGCGCGAACCCAGACGCGGCGTTGCCGTCGAGCGGGAACTCCACAATCTCGTCCACCGTCAAGTAGTTGGTCCCGCCGGCGCCGCCATCCACGAGGGTCTGGTCGAAGCTGACGGCGAGCTTCTTCGTGGACTTCTCGGGGTTGTTGACGATCATCGTCACGCCCGACCGTATCGGGACGTTAATGATCTGGACGACGTTGGCGACGCCGCTCGTTGTCCCGCGGTAGGTGAACGGAAGCGTCGCGGGCTTGGACAGGTCGATGATGGCCATTAGTCGAGCCCATCCCGCGCGAGCAGGAACGCCAGCTGCGCAGCCTCGCGGAGGATCTTGCGGCGCTCGGCCTTCGTGACCTTGACCCCACCATCGCCGTCGGCGCGGCGTGCGTCGCGAATGGCGTTGACGAGGTCCACGACCTCGGCAGGCAGGGTGACGAGCTCGTCAGGCGTATACGGCATCTGGCCTCCTAGTGGACGCCCCCGCCTCGGCCTATTCCGACGACGAGGGCGCGCGCCTCCGATGTTGCGCACGGACAGAGTAGCCCGACACAAGACGACGCGCCGCCCCTGCACCATGCAGGAGGAGCGCGCCGCCTTTCGGGAGTAGAGGTTCCCGCCGCCTACCTAGCTCAGTACTTGATCGGCTTGTAGGTCTTCCCGTCGAAGAAGAGCGCCTCGTTGCACTTCGCAGCCGGACGCCACGGGGCACCCAGGGAGATGTGCACCCACGCCTTACCTGGGGGCTTCTCTAGGATGCACTGCCCGAAGCGCAGGCCGCTCTCGGTCACGATCCACTTGTGGAGCTCCTCCACCGAGACGGCAGGGCACACGATGTCCGCAGCCTCGCCCTTAGAATGTTGTGACGAGGCACTGCCTCCCACGGCGGCGTTGACGGCAGACCCCCTGAAGCCACTCGACACGCGGACAGGCCCGAAGCGAGAGCGGATGACCTCCAGCATCTCGGCCACCGCCTTCAGACGGTCCACATAGGGGAGGGCCTCCTGTCGATTGGCGTCCTGGAGGGAGGCTTGTCCGGTGCGGGTCAGCTCCTCAAAGCTGAAGTGTGCGGTCAGAGTCACTTGGTACCTCCCTTCGGTGCGGGCGGCTTCACGCCCATTCGCTTGATTGCGCCCTCGACCTTGCTGAGGCGCCCGCTCAGCTCGTCGGCGTCGAAGCCGTCGGGCAAGCCGAGCGAGGTCTTTTCGACCTTTCCCAGCCGCGCCTCAAAGGCAGCGAGCTTCGCATCCACCTCGGCCTGCTTCGCCTGGCAGGGAGGAGGCTGCGCCGTCCCGTTCATCGTCGCGGCGTCCAGCTCGAGGCGCTTCATCGCGAGCTCGTGCGATTGCTCGCTCCGCTTCGTCCAGAGCTTCCATGCCGACCCGCCGCCGAGGACGGCGATAGCGGCAAGCCCCAGCGCGAGGAGCGGGTTGTCGCCTGCGCTCTCCGCGAGTTTGCCCAGCTCGGACGCGTCGGGCTGCTTCTCGGGCTGGCCTTCGTGTGCGACCACGTGAGGCGTGACAGGCAAGAGCGCGGCGTCATCGGAGACCTGCGCGACGACCTCCTCGGGCGGTACGGGTACGGGTTCCATGCGTGGCCTCCGTGGCCTTCTGGGTGGTTCGGGTGGTAGCTCGATGCGCCAGCCGGAGCCGGCCTCGAGGTAGCAGTCAGAAAGCGAGGGGACCGTGCGTCCGTCGGGGAGCATCCAGCCGCCGGATACTCGCACGGCCACCTCGCCAGCTTCTAGCCGGCAGTCAGCGCCCGCGCTGGATGGCGTCGACATCGGCGCGCAGCGTGTTCACGTCCCGGCGCAGGCTCACGAGCTCGGAGCGCAACGCAGCGCCCTCGCGCTCCATGCCCTCCAGCCGCCCATCGATGCGCGCGAGGATGGTTCGCATGTCGGAGATGTCCTCGGCGGGGATAGCCGGCGTGGCCTGCGCCTCGCTGAAGTAGCCAACCGCACCCGTGCCGCCGACCATCGCGGCGCCGACGACGAGCAGGGTCCACACCGGAACCGGAACGAGGCGGTCCGTCCACCTCGCAGTCTGCGCTTCGGGCATCAGACCTCCTAGTGAGGTCGACTAACCGACGAGGCGAAAGCGTGCGATCTCGACCCCGTCTGCGTCGACCAGCTCGCAGAAGTCATGGTCCCATTCCACGACTTCGATTTGCGGATAGGCAGGAAGGGAGGTGACGCCTGTCCATGCCGGGACCTCGGCGCGCACCGTTGTCGGGTAGTACGCCACGCACGCCTCGATCTGCTCGGTGTAGGACATCAGTACTCCAAGAGGACGGCGTCGCCGTTCGTCGTGGTCGACTGGCCGTACACGTAGCCCTTGATGGTGCCTGGCGTCGTGTCGAGGCGCTGCCCGAAGATCGCGGGGCGAGTCACGCGGATCTCGCGCAGGCGTCCCACCCAGTTGGACGCGGACACGAAGTAAAGCAACGACCCTGGGAACTTGCCCGCCCTCGTCGTGCGCTGCCCAACGGTGGGGGCGCTGTACGCCGACTCGCGCGTCGTCGGGACGACCGTTCCCGTCCCCGGCGTGAAGGTGACGCAGTGCGAGTTCGCCGCCGAGGCACCGTGGTGCATGAAGGTGTTCGTCGTCGTCTGCGACAACATGTTGTTGAACGTGCTGCTGCCGACCGTCCAGATGCCGTAGATGCGCCCGTCCGTCTCGCCGTCCACGGAGTCACCCGTGTCAGGGTCAATGATCGCTCCTGCTCCGGCACCGTGCAGCGCACCCGCCGTGCCGATGCCGATGCCGATCTGCACCGTCTCTTCAGATTCAAAGATGGTAATCGCGATTGGTGTCGTCAGCGTCGCACCGACTTGCGTGTACCCGGAGAATTGTCCCGACGTGAAGGGGAGCGAGGCGTTCCACGTCGCGAAGTTGCCGGCGTTCTTGACGAGGCCGATGTGGAGGCGGTTGTTCGACCAGGTATCGATAAGCATCGTCGGCATCGGCGTGGGGTTGGCCACCGACCCGACGAAGAGCACGCGCTGAGCGAGCGAGCCAGTGGGAGGCGTGCCGTAGACGGCCTCCGTCGCCCCCGCGTTTTGATAGCGCGTCCACGTCCATGCCGTTCCGCTGCCCGCCGTGCGCGTAGTGCCGTCGGCATAGGTGGTGACAGACGGTTGAACCGCCGCCCAAATGGCGTTCAGCACATCCGTGATGCCGTTCGTCTGCGCCGTTGTCGTGGTCAGCTTGCGGTGGTGGAGTGCTGGAAGGCTCATACGAAAGTCCCCGTGTAGAGGGCAACAGGTCCGTTAGCGATGTAGCGGCCTTCAAGGACGAACTCCCCCGACATGACGGACATGGCGATGACGAGCGGCACCCACTGGAGCGACCCAGCGCGACGCACCAGCATCGTCTCGTCGGCAGTCGCCTGGACGACTGCGGCGCTGCTGTTGCCGTTCCACGCCGCGACCGCGGTGGAGCTACCTGTGTGGCCCGAGCTCGCCCACGCGAGGCCCGTGGTGGAGCTGTGCGCTGGAACTGCGGGCGTACCATGCGAATGGTCCCCGCGGGCGTAGTCCGTCGAGGTGCCGACCACGGGTTGCTGCCCATACGTCGTCTCGCTCACGACCGAGGAGGCAGGTGTACCGCCACCTCCTCCACCACCACCCGAGGCCCCAATGGTCACCTCTAGGACATTACCGACGACAGCATCGGTAATGGTGACGTTCTGTCCTGCCTTCAGGACCGCCGCGACGCGCGTGGTCTTGTAGTCCCGGTAGACAGGAAGGCGCGCCACTAGGCCACCGGCGCCCAGGAGACGAACGCGCCGTTTTCGTCCTCGGTCACCACGCACGGCAGGGTCCAGCCCTGCTCGGCGGCGAGCTCCGACCACACGGGCGGGATGCCGGTGTAGAAGCCGACGCAGCCATTCGCCACGGCCAGCGCCGTCGCGTCCTGAGAAGACGTGCCGACCGGGACCACGAGGTACTTAGTCATGGGTCACCCGAGAATGAGGTAGTTGACGGAGCCCGCGGTCCCCGCGACACCAGCACCGCCGCCGTTGAAGCCCGTGCCGCCGGTGCCGCCTGCCGCCGTGATGGTGCCACCCATCGAGGCCGATGGCGTGGTCGACACGATGCCAACGAGGCCGCCGCCACCGCCGCCGCCGCCGCCCGCGATACCGGGCGCCGCGCCGGAACCGTTGCCACCGTTGCCGCCGCGCGCGGAGATCGTGCCGCTCGCGTTGTCCAGCACGCGAGCCGCGAGCCAGACCACGCCGCCGCCGCCGCCGCCGCCGCCGCCGTTCGCACCGCCACCGCCGGTAACGACCGCGCCGGAGCCGCCACCAGCACCGCCGCCGAATGCGCCGACCTGTTGCCGCGCCTGGAAGAGCTGGCCTGCCCATCGCGTCGAGGCGACACCAGCGGAACCACCAGCGCCGCCGGTCTGAACGCCCGCGTTCCCGCCTGCGCCGCCATTCGGGTTCGACCCCGAGTTGTTGATCGACGCGTTGCTGCTGGCGTTGCCGGGGTTGCCGTTGGCCGTCGTGCTGCCACCGTTGGGGCCACCGCCAGACGCGCCACGGAGGTATTGCGTTGCCGCCAGCGACCCGCCTCCGGAGGACAGATCGGCATTGTTCCCGTTGTCCTGAATCGTCCCGAGGTTCTGGAGGGTGCCGTTGACGTACACGCGAAACCCGGAGACGGCCATGTTGGCGCCTGCCGCGATGGTCAGATTGTTGTAGTTGCGCTCGCGAGCGGGGCTGAAGAACGGCGGGACTGTCGTGGTAACCGTGAAGTCACCGTCCGCAGCATCGCCGAACCATCCCGGCCATGTGAGCGCCGCGGAACCACCGCCACCCGTCGAAGGCACCGAGGGGAAGACCTGCGTCCCGGCCATCACAGCACCTCGAGGACGACGTCGATGTCGAAGGCGTTATCCGCGCCCGCCACGGGTCCCGGTTCAAGGTAGAGCTTCCCGCCGGCGTCGGTCTTGAACACCACGCCCGTAGTCGCGACGTCGAAGAGGTCGGCTACCGCGGTCGAGCTGCCCGCGAACTGCATATCAACGGAGTTCGCGAGGGCGCTGGAGGTCCCGTAAATGCGCGGCGTGAACGTGGCGGCGGTCCCGGCGCTGCGCTTCAGCTTGACCCGCTTTACCTCCACAAGGCACGCCTTGCCGATGGTCTCGATGGGGAGACGCGTACCGGACCCGTAGTTGGTGAGCGCCTCGCTGACCTCGAGGCGAGTGCGCTCGCCGTGGAGCGTGCTGGTGAACGTGGCCATGCCTTAGCCCTCCTGGACGCGCAGAGTGTATCGCACCGACCCGTCTTCGGCCCACGCTCGCGACTGCACCAGGCACAGTCGCTTCGACCACGCGAGCTCGGGGTCCGTCACCACAACAAAGTCCCCCGGTTCCACGAAGCCCCACCGCTGCGCCGCGACGTACTCCACCACGCGAGAGGGCAGCGCCCACCGACGCGAGCGCCAGGCGAGGACCTGCGTCGCCGTGTGGTCGTCGTGCACGATGGCGGTCTCCAGCGCATCCGACCGCACGCCGTACCGGGACAGGCTGCGCGCGAGCACGGGGTCGCTCCAATAGGAACGCGACAGGGACGTGCCCGACCGGATGCCCCGCGGGCGCAACGCAGGATCGCCCACCGCCCACATCTCGTAGGCGTACTCCTCCCGGCGAGGGCGCCAGCCGTATCGCAATTGGAGCGCGTTCACGACCTTGTCCGCGTCCTCGTACGTCACGAGGCCCTCGCGAGAGATGTCGTAGTCCTCCGTCAGGTCCCACTCGCACACGGCGTCGGCGACCGAGGCATCCCAGCGCCACACGTACGGATACACCCCGCGAGGGCCGACAGCAAAGGACACCGGCAGGACATCGAGGATGACCTCCCGGATGTAGTCCGCGACCTTGACTCCCTCGTTTAGGAAGGCGGCGATCTGGTAGGCGCGAAGCTGCTCGCGGGCGATGTTGAGCCGCCCATAGTCGACCTGTTCCTCCGTGAGGGCAAGCAACCACGCCAGGTAGTCACCAGCGTAGCGGAGTGGACCGTAGTTCTGGTCGACCAACCCGCCGCCGTTGTCCCAGAGCACCACGGCACTCTCGGTCGTGTTCGTCCAGCTCGGTGCCGCGGCGTCGACGTTATCGGTGATGAACGACACGACGATGCCGCTAGGCAACGTCACGACGTACACCGGGAAGGTGGCCTCCGTGCCGTCGGTGGCACGAAGGGTGACCGTCGGGGCCTCGACGGCGTGCCCTGCGATGACCCAGTAGTAATAGAAATCGCCCGACGGGACGTCCTGAAACCACCGCACACGCGTTGCCGGCGAACCGGGAATGGTGCCGCCTCCCGGCGTGCCGAGGATGATCGGCGGTGTCACCGCAGCCCGCACATCCTCCCCCTGGCTCTCGCTGAGGGCCTCGAGGTAGGCGTGCCCCGTCACTGCGACGGCGGCGTTGCCAAAGTCGCGAGCGGCGAATTCGACCACCTCGAGCTCCGTCTCATCACTCAGGATGTCCTGCTCGATGGAGGCGCGGACGCCCTCCCCTGCCGCGCCATACTGCGGCTCGACAAGCCGACCGCGCACGAAGGGTCGGCGGTCTGCCCAGTCGTCGCCATCGGCGAGCTGCGCAAGCTCCGCGATGCAACCCGCGAGGTCATGCCCGCGCTCCACCAGCTCGGCGACGTCGATGCCGAGGTCGAACTCCACCTGACAGCTGCGCCGCGGCGCGTCGGTCGACCAGAGGTCAAGACTCTCCTCGGTGCCCGCCACGTCGAGGAGACCATCCGACAGCACGACCGTGCTCGCGCCGTACGCGATGGTCATGGCCTCGTCGGTCAAGTACCACGTGCCGCCTGCGTACTCGACAGCCAGCACCCACCGGATGGTGCCGGCGAGCTGGCTGGGTGTCCACCTGTCGGTCACAGCTCCTCCTCGATGCGCAGGCTAGACGTACGAACCATCTCGCCCGTCGCACCCGTGCCGCTCCACTCCTTGCCCTGCACCGTCTCGACGGACACGTCAGAGACGATGCGCCCGTACAGGTGAAGGTGGGGGTGTACGACCATCTGCGTCTGCGCGAGCTGCACCCGAGGCGCATACGCGAGGTATACGACAGGCGTGTTCGCGCCCTCAATGTGCTCCACAATGCCGCGCATGAGCGCAGGCCCATCCATCGCTGCGGCGGCAGGGTCGGGCGTACCCGTCGAGGACCCGTAGAAGAAGTCGGGCGTCGTCCCGGTCTGGTCGACACCGAACGCGCTTTGGTCGGCGGCATCGGACCATCCGAACTCCACGCCTCGGCGCGTCGGGCCGAGGACTTGGGAGGTACGCCGTCCGTTGCTCCCGGTGCGGAGCTCCACGTTCGGCTCGCTCGTGAGGCTGCGCCCCCAGCTGTACCGACGCCCGAACGCCGCGAGGTGCCCGAGGATTACTACGCCCATCTCGTAGTAGCTTTCGGCCACGAACTGCACCGGGATGGTCAGGCGATACGCGGAATACTGCGGGTCGTTGTTCCAGAGCAGGACGCCCGAGGTGGACAGGATGGCACCCGCCGTGCCGTTCGCACCGACGCCGCCCATCTGACCGAAGAGCGATAGGCGCGCGTGCTTGGTGGCGGCGTTGGTCCAGGCACCTTCGGTCTGGTACTGGATGGCGCGGACAGGGCCTGCCGCCGTGTCGAACATGAACCGTGCACCGTCCATGATTCCGTGCGGGTACCAGTACACGCCCGAGCTGGTGGCTGAGCTGCGCGGATACACGATGTTGCTGCGGCGATCCCACGCGAGGCCTGTCTGCCCCGAGGCCGCGTCCCACGTACCGATGGAGACCCAACCGCCCGTCGAGTTGCGCCCCTCGAGCGTGGCCGTGCGGAAGTTCGCGCCGCCAATGAAGAGCGCCCCGATAGGCCCCATAAGGGGCGAGACGTTCGCGACCGTGGAGTCGGTCTCCCAGATGAAGACCTGCGGCGAGACCGTGTCGGTGCTGCGCCAGGTCACCGATGGAGACGTCGAGGCCAGCGCATCCACGCCGTGCCCGAAGCGCGCGGCGATATACCAAAGGTCGCCCAGGGCGGCAGGCCCCCCGATGGCACGCACGCGAAGCCCCTGCGAGAGCGTCAGGGGACGCGAGGAGAAGTCGCGACCATTGAGCTCGTCGGGGATGGTCAGGCCGTGGGGGTCGCCCATCTGCGACGAGTATTGCGTCGCGCAGTAGCGCCAGTTCGACACGCCCTGTCCCGTCTGCCCGATGGAGACGGACTGCTCCGCTGCGGCGGCGCCTGCGTCGCTCATCGAGTTGTCATCAATAACTCGGTAGTACCCGCGGGAGATGCCGTAGGGGCCGTCGACCTCGTCCACGGCAACCGTCGCCTTGCCTGTCCCGGCGTTGTTCGTGAGCCACGCACGCACGTGGATGTACTGCCCCGCCGTACGGTTGTAGGTCATCTTCGTCACGCCCGACACAAAGTCGATGACCACGACCTGCGTGGTCGTGACGCGGATACGGAGCTTGTAGGTGTTGACGCCGGTCCCGGCGACCATCGTGGTGTGCGTAGTCACGCCGCTATCGCAGTCGACCTCGAAGCAAGCCTGCACCGTGTGCGCTGCGGTGAGCGCGACGGCGCGCGTGTGCACGTAGGCGCGCACCTCGCCGACACCCGCCGAGATCTGCATTGCGCCGCCCGTCAGCGTCGTCGTCGGTGCGCCGACGGTAACCGTCGTCCACCCGAGCGTGGATGGGTCCCAGTACGGCGCCCACGTCATGTACGACCCCGCCGAATAGTCGCCGCCAGACTGCACCGCCGGGAGCATGGGGAGCGTTGCCGCGGTGTACCCGCTCAGGACCGCGACGCCGAGCTGCGCATCGTACGTCGTCGTGGAATCCACGGCGTGCACGAGGTGGCACGCGCCGCCGTACCAGGCGCACGTCATCGAGGCGGGACGCTCGCCCGCATAGTCGATGCTATGCACAAGATTCGCCGCCTGTCCGAGCACAGACCACGTCACGCCGTCCAGAGACTTCGCAGGACGCACACGCGAGGAGTTGCTCGTGTTCGGGGCGAAGGCGTAGACCGCGCCGTCGTCGTCCAGGGCGGCGCACAGTTCGGTATCGTCGCTAAGCGCCCCACCGACGGTCAGGTTGCCCGCCGGGGCGAGCAGCCCTACCTCGACAGGCTCCACCTCGCTCATGCGCTGGAACGCGCTCCCGAGGCGCTTAGCGAGGGTCTCGGAGTTGGCGCCGTAGGTATTCCTCGAGCTGCCGCAGTACACCATGCCGAAGCCCACGTCGGGGATGACGTAGAGATCCTGCACGCCGCCGACATGGACGGAGTCGGCATCCGATGCGTCGACCTTCTCCACAAGCGTGAAGCTGAAGCCGCCGTCGATGCTGGCGTACTGCCAGAGCGTGTCGTCAATCGTCGCCGTGGGGACACGCACGCCGAGCACCAGGAGGACCTGCCCTGCGTAGTACGCCGCGCGCAGACGGCGCACCGTCGTCGTACTCGTGTCGATGTACGCCGGCAGACACGCCGTCGTCTGGAGCTCCCAAATCTGGCCGTCGTCAATGCTTGCGTAGGCGCGGACCTGCACACCCACGCTCGGGAGGTCGTCGTAGGTGACGAGCAGGACGAGTCGGTCAGGCGTCTCCACGATGCACGCGTGGAGGGCCTGCGCCGTGATGGCGTTGGTGACGATGGTCGACGTGGAGGTGGCGCCGGCCAGCGAGCGCCGGAAGACGACCAGCGTCTGAAGGCTGCCCGCCGCTACCGTCTTCTGCGCAACGACGAGGCGTGTGCCGTCTCGCGTGAACATGACGTGCGGGTAGGTGTACAGGTCAGCGCCTGCACCCGTTGCCCAGGTATGGACCGTGTCCCACCCGGCGTATCCGAGGGGCCCGTCCCAGCCCTGCCAGTACTCGCCCGATTGTCGCCACGCGAAGCCGCCTGCACGCACGGAGTCCGTCGTGATGGCGCCGCCCGAACGCGTGCACTCCACCTCGATGGTCGTCCCGTTCGTCTGGCTACCGGACGTCTCCAGCGTCAACGCCGTCGTCGCCGTCGGGTCCGGAACGCCTGGCGCGGGGTCGGCTTGCGTGTAGCTGGAAGCCAGCGCCGGCGAGCTCGGGACGATGCGCGGGTCAGGGATCAGGATGCCGCGCAGTGCATCCGGCGTGAAGGCGGTACCCATGTGCTAGCTCCTCTGTCCGACGCGTGCTCCCGAGCCTAACGCGCGGGCGAGGGGACCACGGGTCCGGAGGTTGTCCTGCACGAACGAGTCGAACACCCGGTGACGGTAGACCTGTTGGACGACGATGGTCTGCCCGCTGCTCATGCCGGCGTTGGCCGCGCGGATCGTGTCGTCGCCGAGGGCGCGCCGTCCCTGGGGCGAGAGGACCGCCTCCCCGCGTCGGATGACTGCGCTGGCCTCGTCGGGCGTGAAGTCGGCCATACCGCCAGAGTGGAAGCTGGGGCGCGCCGCGGCGATGGTCGCTACCTGAACCGCGCCGCCCGCAGCCGCGAGCCCCGCGGCGATGTAGTTCGGCGCCGGCGGCATGGAGAGAGCATTGATGGTCGCGAGTGCCGTCGCGGTCAATGCCTGAGCAAGCTTCGCAGCCTTGTCGATAAGGAACGCGATCATGGCTTGCTTACGCTTCTCGGCGACCTCCTCGGCGGCGCGCTTCTTTTCCGCGTCGGTTGCCTTCTTCCCGAGGGCATCCTGCGCCGCGAGGGCGTCCTCGTAGCCCTGCACACTTTGGTCGAGGGCATACTGCGAGTATGCGGCCACGACGTCGGTGGCCTGCGTCGCGATCTCCTGACGCCGCGCCCAGTACTCGCGGTTCGCCTCGAGGTCCTCCTCGATGCGCTTCGCGCGCTCGGCGGCTTGCGCCTTCTCGTAGGCTTCCGTCGCCTCGATGGCGCGGAGGTCCTCCTCGATGCGGGCATCTGCGACCATCTTCGCAAGCGCGATCTCAGCCTCTGCGCTTTGTGCCGCCAACTCGGGCGTGAGCTTGCCAGCCGCGGCGAGCTCCGCACGCTGCGCCGACAGCTTCCCGAGCTGTTCCGTCAGCTTCTGCGACTCCGTGAGCTCCGCGGTGCGCGCCTGCTCGATGGTCCGCTGCGCCGCCTCCAGGGCGTCCATCTGGACCTTCTCTTCCTTCAGCGCCTTGGTGAGCTTCACCGACGAGGCGACATGCGTGGCCTTCGCCTGCGACGCCTTGATCTGCTCGTCGCGCGTCTTCTTCGTCGCCACGATGGCGACCTCGGCGGCCTGCGCTGCGTTCTTCTCGGCGACTGCCACCTTGCCCGTCAGGCCCATGTAGTCGGTGAGCCTCGACGTCAGGTCGGACACCGTGGGGACCTGCGCGCCGAGGGCCTCGGCAACGAGGAGAAGAGGACCGACCACCGAAAGGCCAGCCGTCGCGAGGTCGCCCATCGTCTTCGCGATGGCGCGGACCTTGTTCTCCGCGAGGAGGGTTTCCTGCGTCGTCTGCGTCAGGGTCGCAAGGTAGTCGCCCAGGCGCTGGCCTGCCTGCGCGCGGATATCGGCCTCCGTACGAGCGGCCTGCGTCATGTTCCCGGTGGCTACCGCAAGATCGAGGGTAGCCGTGCGCTGGAGTTCGAGCTCCTGCCGGGCATAGGCGTGCGCCGTGCCCATCACGCGGGCGGCTTCGGCCTCGGCCTCCATCTCGGAGTTTAGCGAGATGATGACCGGAGTCAGCACGATAGCCGCCGCCGCAAGCGCACCCAGCGCCGGCGCTGCGAAGGACCCGATGCTGCCCGCTGCGACCTCGCCCACGTCCGCGAGATCCGCGATGCCCTGGCCGACGGACCCGAGGCCTGGAGCCAATAGGTCGAGAGCGCCCGCGAGCTTGCCTGCGCTGGAACCGACGTGGCCGAACTTGTCGCCCAGCTCCTTCCCGGCCTCGCTAGCCTTGCGCGTCGCCTCCTCGGCTTGCTTCATCGCCGCTCGCGTGGCCTTCGCAGCCGACGCCGCGGCCTTCTCGGCGCGCTTGTAGCCGCGGTCGAGCTCGGCCACCATGAGGCGGGCCTGCTCTGCCGTGATGCCGGGAATGCTCTCGAGCTGGCGCCGGAGGTCGCCGATATCGGCAGATACCTTGAGGTCAATTTCACCCGCCATTAGCCGAACCTCCGCAGCTTGCGTTCAACGTAGTCGTTGAGCTCCTCGCTACCCCTGTCCTTTAGCCGCTTGGCTAGCTGCTTGCCGGGGTCTAGGACCCACGTCTTCCACTGGCTCCCGCCGTCGCTCGCCTTCGGGTTCGGCTGGCGCTTGTAGAGTCCCGTCGGACGCCCCGTCGCCGTGAAGCGCGCGATGTTGCGGAACTCCGACGGGAGCTGCCCCGTGCGGCGGTAGATGGACATCATGCGCGAGTAGGTGAATTCGTCCGTCCCAATAGTCACCGTGGAGTTCGGCCCAGGGCGACGCACGTAGTAGGTGCGGTCAGTCTCGTCGGGGTGCACGACTACCTGGATCTTGTCGGGCAGCACGACCATGTCGTACGCGATGCGACCCGTCTGCCCTGTCCTCTGGAGCACGCCCTTGTACCAGTTGAGGCGGGCGTCCATCGAGACCTCTTCACCAATCTCCTCGAGCGAGGTCACGATCTTCCGGTAGGACAGGTCGAACATCTGCTTGATCGTCGCCTGTAGGGCTGGGTCGATCTCGGCTCGGACGCGTCCGACCTGCACCTTAAAGCCCATCACAACCCCCAGAAGGCTCGCGCCGCTGGGTCTACCGTATCACCGGAGCGGGGCTGGAAAGCCTTCTTGCGCTTCTTGGGCGCCGGCTGGCGCGCCCTGTACCACCCAAGAACGCGCTCCTGCGTCTCGGTTGGCCAGCGCCAGAACGCGTCGGGGTCACCGCACCACGTCAGCCCGATCTCCATCGCTACGGCGTCGAGGGCTCCGTCTGCGGAGCGGTAAAACCCTCGGCACGCGCCACGGCCTCCTCGGTCGGGACCTCGACGCACAAGGCAAGGGCCTTCTGGCCGGCCTCGTAGATGTCGACCTCGGGGATGCCCAGCGCCATCAGCTCGTCGAAGACCTCCCCGCCGTATGGGAGCGGCTGGTACGTGTACTTCGACTTCAGCGGCTTACCGCCCCAGCACACGCCCAGGGCGGCGCACAACCCACGGAGCGGAGAGGTCCCCATCGCCACGGCCACCTCGCGGCGCACCATCGAGGAGGGCGGCGCGCGGAGGGGGACAGAATGGGCACCGAGCTGGACGACGACGGACATGGAACCTCCGGATACGAGAACGCCCCCCAGCCATAGCCGAGGGGCGTACTAGTTGCACGTTCCGCGTCGCGTCAGCTGGCAACCACCGCACCGTAGACGGTGAAGTTGATCGTGTAGGAGTTCGGGTCTCCCTCCGACACATCCACCGAATCGATGCGCACGTCATTGAGGGTAAGGACGTGGTCGGCCCCATCCCCAAAGTTGGACCCTTCCACCGTCCAGACGAGGGTCTTGTAGACCTTCACGTCGCTTCCGACGATGGACGACACGCCAGCAGCGAACGGACCCGACCACGTGGCGAGCGCCCAGAGGGTCTTCTCAGCGGAACGAATGTCGGTGAAGTGCGCCGTGAACGACCCGGTCGGGAAGAGGCGGTTGGTCTTACGGAGCGTGCCCAGCTCCCCCCTGTCCAAGTAGACAGTTGTCTCGCTGTTGCCCTCGTTGCTGCCTGTCAGGCTGAAGTCTCCAGCCTCATACTGCACGGTGAGGGAGATCGGGGTGGGCGTGGTCGCGTCGGAGATGACCAGCTGGCCATCCCGAAAGTTCTTGACGACAGAGGAGAGAGCCACGGGAGCCTCCTAGGAGATGGGGAGAGCGTGAAGGACGAGGAAGGTCGCCGTACCGAGGAACCACTCCCCGCTATCGGTGACCTCCGTAGTAACCGTCTGGAGCTGGACCTTGAGCTCTCCCGGCCACGTGGCGTTGTACGCCTCGCACGCCGAGATAACCTCCTGCCCTGCGGCCTCGCCCTCGTCGCGGGAGAGCGTCTGGTCCTTCATCCGGATCGAGTACGCCCACCGCACCACGACGGACGTCTCCACCAGGAGGCCCTGCCCAGGACGACCGCGGTAGCCGTTCCCCGTGCCGCCCATCCGGTTGTTCGTGTCGCCGAGACCGACGGCGTAGAGCTTCCCCGTGCCCATCAGGCCCTGCGCGTCACGCCCGAAAACGTCCGCGGCGAACCGCGAACGCGTCCAGCCGGAGAGGGCCCCGACCTGCGCGTCGAAGGCGGCGCGGACCTCGGCGCGCGTCTTCACGACCGGAGGCCCCGCCAGCCGAGGGGATACTGCCCGCCGGTGGAGTTCAGCCAGAGCGTCGGGCTACCCGAGTTCCGGCGGTCGACGTTGACTACATTCTCGTCGGTCTCGTCGTAGTGGAACGTGAGCTGCCCCCACGCGTTCTCATAGGCCTGCCCGTAGGAGTCCGCGAGCTGCTGATAGCGCGAGGTATCGCCCGCCGAGGTAGCGTAATCCTGCCAGATGAGATGGAGCGACAGGCAGACGTGCGCCTCGCGGAACGCCGCGGGGGACATCACCATGTACGGTCGCTTGCCGCCGCCAATTAGGCGGTTCTCGATCATGCAGAAGGCCTCGTCCAGGTAGTCCTGGTACGAGGTGACCCCCGCCTCGCGGAGCTGCCCGAGGTCGCGGTGGCGACGAAGCAGATCGATATCCGAAATGACGGCGTAGAGGCGGCGGCGGACGAGCGCGCCATCCCGTCGGAAGACGTGCGCGACGCCATCCGGCATGAGGAGATTCCACTCCACCAACCACCCGTCTTCGAGGACGAGCGACCCGATGGACACCGCTGGGATCGTGTAGCTCGCCACGCTCCCCGCGATGGTGACCACGGCGGCGTTCACCACCGCGGCCTGGTCGGCCTTGTAGACCGACACCGTGCCCGACACGGGGGCGACAAGCGCACCGTTCCGATAGACCGGAGCGGTGATCTTGTTGTCGCGACCGCGCTCGATGAACTCCGGAATGGAGAACCGCGGCGCGTATTCCGTGTCGGAGCTCGACATTACGGCGCGCCATCCAGAGCAACCCACGCGCCGCCGATGCGGGAGTAGACTGCCTGGTCAGCGTTGGCCGCGTCGGTGCGGAGGTAGATGCTGCCATTTGGCTCGGTGGCCGTGGGGGCGCCGGAACCGGAGGTAAGCGTCGGGGCTGCCGTGGGGTCCTGGCCCGCGGACGACTTGACGATGTAGCCCAGGGCGGCGACGCCACTGCGCATGTTCTGGGAGGTCTTTACGGCCATCGGGGGCTCCGATGCTAGCGGGTGCTAGCGGCTCTGCTTGTTGTCGTGCTTCTGCGCCACTTCCTTCGCCTTCTTCTCAGCGAGCTCGGGGCGCATACCGTTCCGGACGAGGTTCGCCGCAAAGCGATCCTTCGCATCCCTGATATCGCGTTGCTCAGCCACGGCGACCTCCCTTCGGGGCCGGAACCTTGGCGGCATCCATCTGCGCCAGGAGGGCCTTGTCGGCCTCCAGGCGGCGCGTCGCTTCGGGGTCGTTGCCCGCGCGCTTGCTGTTCTCGGCGACGCGGAGGCGCTGGCGCTCCTTGATCGCGTCGGTGGTGTAGGGATCGGGGGGACGGATCACGCCGGACGAGACGAGGCCGCGAAGGAACTCGCGATACCCCACCTCGTCCGGCGTAATGACCACCTGCCCCGCCACCATCCGCGGGGTTTCCCACCGCGAAAGGCGCACCGGACCCCGCACCCCATCGTACTCGGTGACGTAGCCGCCCTCGATTACGTCCCACGGGATCACAGTCCAGTGCTCTCGACGGAGCTTGGTCTCCGCGCCTGCCGTATCGCCGTCTTTGTCGACGCCGTTAACGCCAGGCGTGGCCCGCAGCTGGGAGAGCACTGGGAGCCACTCACCCTCGATGCACTGCCAACGCGCGGGATGCCAGATGTACCACCACTGCGCGTTCGTCGGCAGGTTGAGCTTGGGAGCTCCCGCCGAGGTCTGCACAGCGGGACGACCCGTGAAGGTCGGTCCGGCGGCGTTGTTCGTGTCCGAGAAGGTGACTGCCACAGTGCTCTCCTAGCCGTTGACGCTCACGCGTCGGTGATGATCGACACGCCCATGCTGTCCTGAAGCTTGCCGATGCCGAGGTAGTAGCTGGCGAGGATCGAGGTGGTCCCGCCGCCGACGATGCGGTCGAACTCCACGACGACCGGGGTGCCAGCCGGGGTCACGACGCCGGGGGCGCCGGTGATGGGGAACGGGGAACCCTCGACGTAGCCGACGGCGCCGCGACCGAACATCGCGCCCGCACGGTCGGCCCCGGCGTTCGCCGTAGGCACGCGAGACGACACGTAGATCTCGACGCCGTTGAACAAACCGGCCATCCCTTGGCCCTTGATGTTGAGCATCTCCTGCGTAGCCTGCACGAACTGCGTCGCGCCGTACTCCGCGCGGAGGCTCGACTGGAAGTCAGCGAGCTGACGCGGGTGGAGGATAGCGATGTACGGGCCGGGCACGCTGGCGAGCGTGAGGGCGAACTGCGCCGAGTACCAGTCATCCACGCTCATGTCGACGCCCGAGACGCCAGCCGTGGTCGTGAATCCGTCCGTCACGTCGCAGAGCGCGTTCTGGAACGCCATGACCGTCGAGCCAACCATGCTCTCCGCGAGACGCTGCGCGGTCAGGCCGATGGAGTCGGTGAGGCCCGCGAGGTCCGTGAAGTCGTAGCGGAGCGCGAAGCGACCGATGGTCAGCGTCGCGGCGGTGGAGGTGAGCGTGGTGTTCGCCACGACCGCGCCGTCGGCGGCGGAGCTCAGGAGGTCCGACCCGTCGAGGCCGACGATGGGCACCTGAAGCGCCGCGGAGCCACGGCCCGCCATGTTGCCGAAGTTGATCAGGCTCGGGTGGTTGTGCAGGCTCGCGCGGTCGGCGAGCTTGAGCACGATCTCCTGAGCGAGGACGGCGGCAACGCGAGCGTTGCCAGAGAGAGTCGAGTATTCGGTGAGAGCCATGTGCGTGTACCTCGGAAGGATGGTTGGTCATCCCGGCGTCGCTGTTACGGGGCTCGACCCGACGGGTACGCGTAGCCTACCGCATTTGCAGGCTACGCGCACGGGGAGAGCGTCTAGCGGTCCAGCCCGAGGATGGCAGCGCGCGCGGCCTTGTACTCGGCGGGGCTCATGCGAGAGATGGCCTCCGGCGAGTACTGCGACGGAGCGCCCTTCGGGGCGTTCGTCGCGCCGGCGTTGGCGGCGGGAGGAGGCGGCGCTGGGGGGGCGGAAGGCGCAGGAGGCGCGCCCCCCTCGGGCATGTATGCGCGCACGGCCTTGGGGAGCTTGTCGCCGGCGAGCCACTCACCCAGGGGAGGACGACCCTCTGCGGGGAGGCGGTCGTACGCCATACGGACGAAGTCCATCCCCTCTTGGTCGGTAATGCCGCGGGAGAACAGCTCGCGCTCCGTCTCCCACTGCGTGCGGGCCTGCGAGAACTTCGTCTCCCATTCGGAGGCGGTCGCCTTGTAGGTGTCGGCCTGCTTGACCATCTCGGACTGCTGGTCGTAGCGGCTCTGTAGCTCGGCGAGCTGCTCCCGGAGCTGCTTACGCTCGGTGCTCAGGCTGCGGATGCGCTCCTCGGCACGCGAGGTGCCGACATCGTCGGGGGTCACGGTCTCGTCGGGCATGGTCACTCCTTGCGGGTTGCTTGGTAGGCCCGCAGGATGCGCCTTGCCCATGCGCGTCCCGAGTCGCCGCCCCAGAGTAGCCAGGCGATACGACCCGCGGAGGGGTAGCCGAGACCGCCTGGACGTGCCGCGGGGGCCTCCAGGTCGATCTCGTGTCGGTCGAAGTATGCCACCATGCGACGGATGGTCTCAACTGAGAGCACCGTGCGGTTGGCGAGCTGGGTCGCGCGGCGTGCCCCGATGGGCGTGCCGCCTCGGTTGAACTTCTCGCGCAGTTCTAGGCCGCGCTTCGCCTCGCGGGCGACTGCCGGCGGCGCCCGGAACCCTGCGCGGGCCCCCTCCTCGAGGAACCGGCGCAACACGTCCGGGTGCGTCGCCGCTAGATAGCGGCGCTGGCGCTCACTGACGACCGGCACTCGCCTCTCCGGCATCCATCTCGGAAGTCGGCGCCATCTCTTCCTCGGAGGTGGGAGCGTCGCCCTCCTCCTCCTCGGGCTCCTCGGGCTCCTCCATCTCCGCGGCCTCCTCGGCCACCTCGCGCGCCTTATTCATCGCGTCGATCTCGGCGAGCATCGCCGCGGCGTCCTGCTCGGTAAGGGAGTCATCGAAGAGGCGCAGAGCTTCGACGCGGGTCATCAACCCAGCGTCCAAGAGCTCCAGCGCGTGTTTCCTGCGTGCGTCGAGCTCTGCGCCAGACAAGGGGATCGACCTGTACTGAACCGAGTACCCGCCTTCGGGGTACTGCGTACCCGTCGCGCGGTTGAGGAGAATCGCCGCGGTCATCACGAGCTGCTCGTCAGACGTGCGGAAGGACTGCGCGTAGGACCTCTGCGCCTCGCGCTTGCCCTCGTTGCTCAGGGCGATGGCGTACCCGCTACGCGCCGTCCCGCCCATGCGCTGGATGTCCGCAGGCGAGACGCCAGCGTCCTGGGCGAGGCGGTTCGCGAAGGCGGCGATAGTCGCCTCCAGGCTGGCCACGTCCGCGCCGGCCTGCCACTGCCCGATCACGGGTTGCTGCTCGTCCACCGCGCGCAGCATGAGCACGGTAGCGGGGTCGCTCACGACCTCGCGGCGCGCCGCGGCGATGTCGCCCTGGATGGTCCCGCCCTGGGGCTCCGCGCCGACGATGTACCGCTGAGGCCACGACGAGTCCTTGATCGCATGGAAGAGCATCGACATCGCAACCGCGACGTTGAGCGAGCCCTCCACGACCTCGACGCCTTCCCACGCGTCCCACAACCGGTCGCCGATGCGCTCCGCATGGTAGAGCACGTACGGCAGGATGGGTCGCCCATCGTTGCGTCGGTAGGGGTACGCCGCGCCCGAGTAGTTGCCGCCCAGGTAGACCTGCGAGAGGTCCTCCCCGACCTTGCCGCCGTCGATGTAGGCACGCACCTGGTAGATCGGGTTCTCGGGGTCCGAGATGTCGAGCACGTCCCACGTCCAGCGCGGCTCGCCCTTCTCGTCCAGGCGCTCGCGCAGCTCGTGGACCGAGACGGGGTAGTCCGGCCTGTCGGCGAAGGACCGTGCCGTGGTCATGTCGGGCGCCACCGGACGGAAGGTCAGGCGACCGTCGGCGGTCACGTGCACGCGCTGCCAATACTCGCGGCACCCGACCACCAGCTGCTGGAACCGGTTCATGGTCGACCAGAGCCCCGACCGCGAAATGGTAGAGGCGAGGGCTTCCGCGTTCCGCATCGTCGGATGGGTCACGTCAGGAGGCATGGTATATAAGGCACTTAGGGCACGGGCTATCTGCCTAAAAATGTTACTGCTCATGTCTGGGTACCCCCACGCCGCCTTGCGCACCGTGCCCAGATGGATCTGGAGACGGTTGTGGAGGTCCTCCTCCCACGTGCCCTCGAGGAGGCGCCGACGCAGGCGGGTGTGCTCGATGCGACGGACCTCGTAGGCGTCCGAAGAGATGACTGGGACGTTCATCCGATCCTCACGGCGTGGGGGACGTATAGCCGTCGCGTGACGAGCTCCACCGCACCATAACGCAAGCTGTCGATGCCGTGCTTGTGCTCGTCGTCCGCGCCGTCCCACATCTTCAAGTCCTCGATGAGCTGCTTGCACCTTGGGTGCACCGTCAGGTCGTGCCGCAGCATCGCCGAGTTCAGGATGCGGACGCCCTCGTAGATCGAGCCGGCGGGCTTCCACGCCGTGTGGATGCGGAACCCGAGCGAGCCGATGGGGAGACGCAGCTCGCGCTCGAAACCTTGCATCAGAAGCGCGTTGCTCTTCTTCCCACCCCAGCGCCGGCCTCCATGCTTGCGGTCGCCTGTCCACCTGTCGACGGACTCCACCCGCATGTTGTTCCGGCGCAGCATGTTCAGGATGTCGCGTGCGTCCTGCTCGGGCGTGGTCGTCCCGTTGCTGATGGTCTGGTCCAAGATCCAGAAGCGCGGGTTGCCCTCCACGCCCCCCTCGCGGGAGACGACGCAGAGGGTCGCGACCTGGCTCCCGCCCTCGGACCCGTGGTCGATGCCGATGCCGACCTGGCACTCTCCCTCGGGCAACAAGTCGGAGACGTGCGCCACCGGGTCGAAGCCGGCGAAGATGCGTCCCTCGGAGAAGCCCGCGTCCCAATCCCCGTGGATGCGCTGGCGCCGTTCCATCGGGAGGATCTGCGCCTCGAGGCGGTCGATGTCCTCCTGCGTCAACAGAGGACGCCCGCCGATGGGCGTGGTGTTCTCGACGGTCAGCGGAAAGTGTAGGTCCTGCACGACGCGCTTCTCGACCAGGTCGCGCAGCCACCCGAGGGGCGCGCCGATGGGCGTGAGCGTGACGGCGATACGTCCGCGGTTGCGCATGACGCGTGGAACCAGCTCGGACCAGACGGCCTGCGGTGGAGGCTCGTCGATCATGACGTAGTCGATAGTCGAACCCGCTAGCGCAAGGGCACCTTGGTTCACCGTGCGGATTCTCAGAACGCTCCCATTGAGGAAGCGGACCACGGGTGTCTTGCCTTTCAGGCCCCGCCCTGGGGTGTACGTAGTCTCTGGGTCGATAGCGTCCTTGGGGAGCAGGTTCCACAGCTTCTGTTGAATCGACAGGCTCTGTTCCCATGACACGACGACCACCCACGCCTCAATCGGTGCAGCGCGGACCAGCGTGTAGGGATGGCTGCCGAGGCACCGGTAGATGCAGTCGACCAGCCCCATCGTCGTCTTCCCCAGCTGATTCCCCGACCGCGCCAACTTGATCGGGGCGGAGCTCGACAGAAACGCCAGCTGCGGGGGCGTCGGGTTGAAGTAGGCGAGGGGGTCCGCGACTGCCCTGCGCTGCAAGGTGTCCGCCGCACGCGCGAGGGCCGACAGGCTCATGCGTCGTCGGTCCCCGTCTTCACCAGGCGCAGGGGAGCACCGCCGCGCCGGATGGCGACGGCTTCCTCAATGCGCTCCAGGTGCTGCGGGGGGAGCTGCGCCACGGCCTGGACGATGATGCCGAGGAGCTGCTCGTCGCTCATCGCGTCGTCGGGACGGTTGGCCTTCTCGATGGCCGCGTCGAGGTCCGCGCGCGTCTGGAGCGCCCGAAGCTTCAACGCCGAGACCGCCTGCCAACTTCCCGACTCGGCGGCGAGCTCGGCGCACTCCTCGAGCTGAGTCACGCTGGCCCGCAAGTAGTCGACAAGAGGCAAGGTTGCCGCCTGTTGAGGGTCCAGCGCGGGCTTCTTCCGGTAAGGCCGTGGGCGGCTTTTCGACACGTTTTCACCGTTTTCCGGTCAAATCTTGAGGATAGCGCAAGAAAGTCGAGGTGCGTGAG